>JALZOI010000336.1 GCA_030857245.1 Myxococcota bacterium | reverse complement strand
CCCCGCGCGACCTCGACGCGGAGGCACTCGCGCTCGCCGTCGTCGTCCCGGACGCCCCGGATGCCACGGACGCCCGGGTTGACGCGAACGCCGTCGCCGCGCCGACGCCGGTCACGGTGACCTCCGCGATCGAGGTCGAGACCGTCACCCAGGCGACGCGCCTCGTCGTCGGCCCCGTCCGCTCGGGCGTCATCCTCGAGCACGCCGGCACGATCATCGTGTTCGGCGACGTCAATCCGGGCGCCGAGGTCCGCGCCGAAGGCAACATCATCGTGCTCGGCCGTCTTCGCGGCACCGCGCACGCGGGGATCGGGCAAGAGGTCGGCTTCATCCTGGCGCTGCAGCTGCAGCCGCAACAGCTGCGCATCGGTCGCGCGGTCGCGCGGTCGGCGGACAGCGACGCGCCGGGACGGGAAACCGAGATCGCATACGGCACCGGCGACGGCATCGTCGTCGAGCGTTACCTGGGCAGGTTGCCTCGCAACCTCGCCACCAGCATCTAGTCGACGTCTAAAGGAGTCACGCCATGGGTCGCGCTATCGTCATCACGTCAGGCAAGGGTGGAGTCGGCAAGACCACCACCACCGCCAACCTCGGGGCAGCACTTGCCCAGCTCGGCCACTCGGTCGTGCTGATCGACGCCGACATCGGGTTGCGGAACCTCGACGTCGTGATGGGCCTCGAGAACCGCATCGTCTATCACGTCGTCGACGCGATCCGCGGCAAGTGCACCGTGCAGAAGGCCCTGATCAAGGACCGCCGCATGGAGAACCTGTGGCTGCTCCCCGCGTCGCAGACCGACGACAAGGACGCCGTCACGCCCGAGGAGATGCGCAGCCTCGTGTTCGAGCTCAAGTCGACCTACGACTTCGTGATCATCGACTGTCCTGCCGGCATCGAGCAGGGCTTCAAGAATGCGATCGCGGGTGCAGACGAGGCGGTGGTTGTGGCCACCCCGGAAGTCTCGTCCATCCGCGACGCCGACCGCGTGGTCGGCCTGCTCGCCGCCGCGGACGTGCCCGCGCGGCTCGTGGTCAACCGGATCTCGCCGCACCTCGTGAAGCGGGGCGACATGCTCTCGCAGTCCGACGTGATCGAGATCCTCGCGCTCGAGATGCTCGGCGCGATCCCGATGGACGATCAGGTGATCGCCACGACGAACAAGGGTGTCCCCGCCGTGCTCGAGGGCAAGAGCGTTGCTGCGAAGGAGTTCATCCGGATCGCGAAGCGGCTCGCAGGCCACGAGGTCGAGGCACCGCAGGGCGTCGGCTTCTTCACCCGGATCGGCCGTGCGCTCGGCCTGTCGGCGACGCCGGCATGAGGACCTCGACCATGTGGACCGAAATCAAGAGCTTCCTCAGTGGCAAGTCGAGCCGTGACGTCGCCAAGGGGCGGCTGCACCTCGTGCTCGCGCAGGATCGCACCGGCCTCGATGGCGGGCGCCTGCAGGAGATGCGGAACGAGATCGCGGCCGTGATCGCGAAGTACGTGCCGATCGAGACCGATGCCGTCGAGATCCACATCGAGACGCAGGATCGGCAGACCCAGCTGACCGTCTCGAGCGCGATCCAGGCGCGCAACGCGTAGCGTGTAGCGAGCTTGCGCCAACCGAGATGACCAGCATCACGTGGGGCGATACGGTCCGTATCAAGACGGACGCGAACGTAGCAATGAGGCCGGGCTCGGTCGCCGCAGTCTGCGGAATGCGACAGGTCGAAAACGAACTGCAAGCCATCGAGTTCAACGTCCCGGTTGGAACCACGCTCTTCCTCGTCGAGTTCGGCGATGGTGTCGCGCTGGAGATCCCCGAAACCTTCGTTTCGCGCGAGGCTGACGAGATCGGATAGTCGGCGAACGGCAGCACAGGAGCGGGGTCGAGACGCGCCGAGGAGAGCGCGAACGCGCTCGCGCACCGCGGCCTGCTCGCGGGTGGGCATCGGCGCAGCGAAACGAGCGGGGATCACCCGGTCAGCGCCGCGTCGCGGCGGATCACTTCGTCATGTCGCCGAGGATGTTCACCGACTCCTCGACCCATGGATCCCGCGCGAGCGCGTCGCTCCACTTGCTGGCGCGATCGTCGGTCTTCCCACCGGGACCAGGCGCGGTCGGCTTGATCGCCGGATCCGCGATCGGCTTGACCGCGAAGGCGGCGGGGGCCTTCTTGAGATCCGGCGACGCGGCCTCGAGCGCGGCGCGCAGCTCCTTGCGGCGTTGTTCCCACGCGGGGCGGGCGAGCGGGACCCGCGTGTCCTTGCGGCGCGCCTCGAGGACGGCGGTCGTCGTCGCGATCTTCGCGAGCAGCGGATGCTTGCTGACGCGCGCGGTGCTCTTCTGGACGAGCGTCGCCGTCTTGTAGTCGACCGGCCACTTGGTGTGCGGCGCGGGCTGGACCTGCGACCATGCGATCGAGTGCTCGAGCTCGCGCTCGCCACTCTCGATGTGGCGAGCGGGGTCGGGCAGCAGGATGTCGGGGACCACGCCCTGGCGCTGCGTCGACGAGCCGCTGACCCGGAAGAACTGCTGGATCGTGATCTTGAAGACGCCGAGCTCGATCTTGTTGCCGGTGGCGCGATCGAGATCCGCGAGGGTCTGGACGGTGCCCTTGCCGTGGGTCGGCCCGGTGCCGACGATCACGGCGCGGCCGTAGTCCTGGAGCGCTCCGGCGACGATCTCCGACGCCGAGGCGCTGAAGCGATCGACGAGCACGACGACCGGGCCGTCGTAGTCGGTGCCGGCGCGATCGTCGGAGAGGACCTCGCGCTGGTCGTCGCTGTCCTTGACCTGGACGACCGGGCCCTTGTCGATCAGCGAGCCGGTCATCTCGATCGCGTCGCCGAGGATGCCGCCGCCGTTGCTGCGCATGTCGATCACGACGCCCGCGACCTTGCGGCTCTTGAGCTCGCCGAGCAGCTTGCGGACGTCCCCCGCGGCGGTGCGCGCGTTGCCCTTGCCGCCATAGAAGCTCGGCAGGTGGATGTAGCCCATCGGCTTCTGGCCCTTGCGCTCGAGCACCGCGCCCTTGGCGTAGGCCTCCTCGAGCACGACGACGTCACGCGTGATCGCGATCGTCTCCTGGGTCCCGGCCGGCTTCTGCACCCGCAGCCGCACGACCGTGCCCTTCTTGCCGCGGATCATCTTCACGACCTCGTCGATCCGCATGTCGAACACGTCGACCGGCTCGCCGCCCGCGGCCTGGACCGAGAGGATCTGGTCGCCCGGGGCGAGGCCGCCCTGCCGCCAGCTCGCGCCGCCGGGGACGATCTCGACGATCTCGATGAGGTGATCCTTCTCGCGGAGCACCGCGCCGATGCCCTCGAGCGACCCCGACATCGCGATGTCGAAGTTCGCCTTGTCGGCCGGCGGCAGGTATGTGCTGTGCGGGTCGAGGACCGCGCTGACCGCGTTGACCAGCTCGGCCGCGGCATCGAGCGGGCCGGGCGTGCGGAGCCGCGCGAACCGACCGGAATAGGTCTTCGCGAGATCGGTGCGCGCCTTCTCCTCGCGACCGGCCGGGGTGGTCGGGATCTTCGCGAGCGGCAGTGACTTGTCGGCGGCGTCGTCGTCCTCGTCGACCGGGATCGTGCCGGGCGGCATGCCCGAGCCGTTGCCGTTGCCGTTGCCGGTGGCCTTGCCGTTGCCGCTGGCCTTGCCGTTGCCGCTGGCCTTGTCGGCGGGTGGGTTGAGGCGATCCTCCATCGCGGCGACGCGCTCCAGCACCTCGAGCTCGAGGCGGCGGCGCCAGCGCTCCCGGAGCTCTTGCTCGGTGGTGGCGAGCTGGAGCTTCTTCGGGTCGATCTCGGCGTGCTCCTCGTTCGTGAAGTCGAACGGCGCGGCGGTCAGCTCGGCGACCAGGGCCTCGACGACCGCGACCCGCTTCGCGAAGACCTTCGCGCCGTCGTGGGCGAGGTCGAGGGAGCCCGAGCGCAGCTGGTCGTCGATCTTGGCGGCGTGCTTGGCCAGCGCTTCGCGATCCGCCTGGAGGAGAAACATCTTCCCGCCGTCGAGGCGGTCGACGTAGGTCGTGAAGGCCGCGCGCGAGACCTCGTCATCGATCTTCTTGCGCAGCAGGTGCTCCTGCTCGAGGAGCCGCAACACGATGGCCGAGAGGGCACTCTCGCGCGGGTCCGGGGGCGGCACCGGGGTCGCCACCGCGCCGGCGGCGGCCGCCGTGGGGATCCCGATCGAGGTGCTCGCCCGGGGGCTATCGCCGGGAGCGGGCGCCGGCGACTTCGCCGAGCAGCCAGCGAGCGCGAGAGTCAGGAGGAGACCGGTCTTCTTGCGCGGCACCTGGCAATGGTAGCCCGCATTCGTGAGGTTTCCACGGGAGCGTCATCGCGCCGTGAACCCCCGACAGGCGCGGATGGGCTGCGGCGCATACTTCGGCAGCTCCGGGTGCTCGCACATCAGAAACACCGAGCCCCGCGCGTTCGGCACGAGGCGGAGGTGAGAGCATCGATGACACAGGCTCTCGGGGAACGGCGGCGAGCTGGCGTCGGGCGGACTCACGGCAGCATCGTAGCGCGCGCCGTGGCAGAGCCTGGCAAGGCGCCGGACTGACGCCGCGTCAGCGGCGACTGGAGTAGCCACCGTGACCGCGGATTCGCACGCTTCGCCCGGCCCGCCACGAGGCTCCATGGCGTTAGCTCGGGTTTTCGCGAGCACCAAACTTGCTCCGGCGGCTGGCAACCTCCTCGCGCATCAAGCGCGAGCTTCATCCTCGCGCACAAGCGCGAGCTTCAGGGAACTACTCGCGCATCAAGCGCGAGCTTCGGAACCAACGGAGCCCCGGCACTCATGAAATCGCTATCTCGCTCGTTCCTCGCGCTCGCTGCCCTCGCAGCCCCCCTCACCGCGTGCGTCGATGACGCCGACCTCTACGAGGGAGAGGCCGTCAAGTCCGAGGATGGCAAGGCCGACTCGAGCGCGGTCGCCGTGTTCGTGGACGCCGAGTGGGACGGCACGCTCGTCACCGACTTCTCCTTCAACGACCAGAACACCGTGCAGTCGCAGCTGTTCTACACCGTCGGTCAGCTCAACGGCATGAACTCGGTGGGCCGCATCGACAAGGCGGTCGTCACCGACATCGTCAAGACCACGGTCAACGGCCGCGTCCAGCTCAAGTACAAGGCGCGCCTGCTCGTGGCGTGGGGCAATCGCAACAACGTCCCCCCGTCGATCGAGCTCAAGCTGCCGCTCGACGTCTCGGGCCCGGGTCAGACCGCATTCGCCACCAAGTACGGCACCCGGTGCATCGACATCGGCGCGCACGACGTCGACTCGGGCTCGATGTTCTACTACTACCGCCCGAAGGCGTCGGGCTGCACGATCGATGCGGCCGACGTCTCGACGGTGACCGCGACGCTGTCGCCGAGCCCCGTGCAGAGCACCGGCAAGTTCCCCGAGTACAACAAGATCTGGGAGGACAACCGCCTCGAGGTCGTCGCGATCTTCGGCAAGAACGAGGACGGCGCGACGTCGTCCTCGGACGCCGGCGTCGCCGCGTTCAACCGCTTCGTCTCCGTGATGCGCAGCGAGCTCGCCCCGCGCGGCCTCACCACGATCCCGGCGACGCTGCCGGCCAGCCCCGGTGTCGCGAACCCGGATATCGAGTTCAACGCGACGCTGCCCGATGGCAAGCAGATCCGCGTCGTCGCGCTGCTCACCGATAATGTCCGCGTCGGCCTGACGCAGACCGCGTTCCGCACGCGCTACGAGACCCTGTCGACCCGCGCCGACTACATCGTCTACAACGGGCACGCCGGCCTCGGCACCAACGTCCGCGCCATGGCGGCGGCGGGCAAGTGGGTGCAGGGCCAGTACGTGGTCGTCCAGATGAACGGCTGCGACACCTACGCGTACATCGACGACGCGCTGTTCCGCGCGCACAAGCAGATCAACCCGGACGACACGACCGGCTTCAAGTACATCGACATCGTGAACAACGCGATGCCGGCGTTCTTCCACGAGCTCTCGAACACCACGATGGCGATGTTCCGCGGCCTCGTCGCGCACGACGCACCGAAGACCTACGAGCAGATGTTCCGCAACATCGACGCCAAGCAGGTCGTGCTGGTCTCGGGCGAGCAGGACAACACGTACACGCCGGGCGGCGGCGGCACCCCGGTGACGTGGCCGGGGCTGACGGCGAACGGCACGGTCGCGCGCAACGCCGAGCAGCCGTTCGCGACCCCCGTCGTCGCGACAGGGCAGTACGAGTTCTCGATCACGGGCACGAACGACGCCGACCTCTACGTCCGCGTCGGCAGCGCGCCGACCACGGCGGCGTTCGATTGCCGCCCGTACAAGACCGGCTCGACCGAGACCTGCCGTGTCACGCTCGCGCAGCCCTCGACGATCCACGTCATGGTCCGCGGCTACTCGACCGCGACGTCGACGTTCCAGCTCGTCGGCAAGAAGCTCTAGCTCATCGATCAAGGGAAGCCTTCCCCTCCTCGATCGATCCGTGGCGGCCATGGCGCGCTTGGCGCCTTTGGTGACCCGTCTCACTGGCTCTGGCGCTGGCGCCGCCGCCGCCGCCGTCGATCGACGTAGCTGGTGGCGGCGAGCACCGTGAGGCCGATCGCGGCGAGCACGATGCTGCGGGCGCGGTGGACCATCGTGAAGTCGAGGCCGGCAGCGGCGGGCGCGCCGAGCGCCGCGTAGAGCAGGTAGTTGCCGCCGTCGGCGAGGCCGAGGCCGAGCGGCACGATGTTCGAGACCCACTGGACGAGCAGGCCGACCGAGAGCAGGCCGATCACCAGCGGCGCGGTGATCGGGAGGTCCGCGGCGTGGAGCAGCACGACGGTGCCCACGCAGTTGAGCGTGCGCGACGAGATCAGCCAGCCGATCGCCCGCCGCGAGGGACCGCGCCCGAGCTCGGCCACCATCGCGTCGATGTCGGCGACCGCGAGGGTCCACTGCTCCGCCCGCGGTCGCGTGACCATGCGGAGCCGCGCGAGCACCGCGATCAGCGAGGCGAGGACGCCGCGGCGGACCAGCAGCGCGAGCGTGACCGCGAACGCGACGAGCACGCCGGCGCCGATCCACGCGATCAGTGCGAGCTGCCCGGGCAGGTCGGTCACGATCAGCGTGAGCGGGACGCCCACGACGATCACCGTGATCGCCACGCACGTGGCGGTGACGTCGAACATCAGGATCGTCGACACCGCCGACGCCCGCGGGACGTGCTCGACGAGCATCGACACCTTGACGGGCTCGCCGAGCGCGCTGCCGGGGGTCAGCCGGTTGATCGCGACGCCGCCGAGCTGCGCGGCGAGGGCGCGGGCGTACGGCACGTCCGCGTGCGCGCGCGCGAAGCTGCGGATCCCGGCAGCGTCGCACAGCGCGGAGCCGACATCGATCGCGGCGATCACCAGGAACCACGGCCCGGTCTCGACGAGTACGCGCGTCAGCCCCTGCCATCCGAGCTGCCGCGCCACCAGGGCGAACGCCAGCAGGCCGCCGATCAGCGCCACCGGTCGGAGCCAGCGCAGCAAGCTGCGTCGCGGGGCCATGCCGCAGCGTAGCTTCGATCGGGCGGGAACCGGGGATGGGTGGCTATCTGAGCGCGAGCTAGCGCGACGCGACGCGCCGCAGGAACGGCAGGATCCGTTGCGTGGTCACGGTCTCGCCGACCTCGAGCACGCAGTTGCGGACGCCGACCTGGATCAGCTCCTCATGTAGCCCGGTGGTCGCGCGCGCCGAGCCGGTCGCGCTCGCGGCGGTCGCGGTCTCCCACGC
>JALZOI010000335.1 GCA_030857245.1 Myxococcota bacterium | reverse complement strand
GCCCCGGCGTGGGAGTGGAGGCGCGCAGCCAGCGGTCAGTGGACTGGCCACCGAGACGTCTGCAATTCGGACATCTGTGACAAGTCGCCTCCCAACTCCTCGTAACTGGCTGCGTCAATTGGTCGAACCTCTGGTCCGCCCTTTGCAACGCGCCGTGTCATGCGTGCCGGCCTCCTCCTCCTCCTCCTCCTCGTCTCTGCTGCTTGCAACACCCAGAGCGCCGATGCGCTGGCGGCCGGGCCCGCGTCCGTCCGCGAGCGCCTGACCGCGGGCGACACCCGCCTGCTGCTGTCACCGCGCGAGAGCGCCGGCACGATCACGGTGCAGCGCAAGATCGCGGGCGGCACCTGGGAGACCGGCCTCGTCGATCTCGCGGTCGACAACGGCGAGCTCGTCGCGTCGGCGGACGCGAGCGGCGTCATCACGCTCGAGCGGTTCGCGGTCGCGCTCGCGCCGATCACGATCCCGCCGGCGGTGTTCGGCCGCGACGCCTCGCTGTCGAACGTCCGCGCGGAGCTCGAGGCTCCCGTCGTGGTGACCACCACGTGGGTCGACGACGACGAGGCGCGCGCGACCGCGACGTTCGAGCTCGCGTTCTCGTGGGCGCTCACCGTGGAGGGCTCGACCGCGCAGCTCGGCTCGCCCGACCTGCCGCCCGTCACGGTCGAGCTCGGCATCACCGGCGATGGCACGTTCGTCCACGCCGAGCTGCGGGCCGCCGCGACCGGCGAGCTGTGGAGCTGGGCCGGGCTCGTCAAGCTCGGCGATCTCCACCTGATCGTGGGCGCCGCCACGCCGTAGGCCGGGCGTCGCCGCGGCCACCAGCCCGGCTATCCGGGCACGCAGCGCAAGGGGTAGGCTCGCCGCGATGATCCGCGCGCGCGGCATGACCAGTAGCGGCATGCGATGGGCCTTCCTGCTCGGCTTCCTGATGGCATTCGCCCTCCCCAAGCGCGTGCCCTGTGGCGTGCCGGGCCGCACGTGCACGCAGCAGGGCGAGTGGCGACTGATGTGTACGCCGTACGAGCTCGAGCCCTTCGGGTTCTACCTGCTCGAGCTCGTGGCGCGACGTGACATCGGCTTCGCCTACTCGACCGGCGAGGCGTGTCGATAATGGCTCTCCCCGGGGCGCCCGCCCCGAGCTATCCTGAGCGAGATGTACCGTGATGCGGCGATCCTTCTCGACGAGCACGACCGCGCGGTCGGTGCCATCCAGATCGCAGACGGGCTGATCACGACGTGCCTCACCGCCGTCAAGCGACTCGAGGGTCCCGATACCCCGTCGCGGTGGCGCGCCGCGCACGCGCTCCACGATGACTACCCCGAGATCTGGCGCCAGCTCGACGGCGCCCGTCGCGTGCTCGCCACCCGCGGCGCCAACACGCTGCGCTACGATCAGCTCCGCCGCTCGGTCGTGCCGGTCATGCCGATCCGCGACGACGAGCGCGCGATCGACGTCGCGCCCCTCGAGGATGCGCGACGCGGGCTCGAGGAGCTCCGCCTCGCCATCCCCGGCGCCGACTGGCGCGCCATCGAGGACCGCACGCGTGGCCTCGTCGGCACGACGCTGACCCACCGCACCCAGCGCTATGCCCTCGCGGGCGTGCTCGGGTGCTTCGTCCTCGCCGTGGCTGCCTGGGCCGCCGCCGCGATCCCCGACCCCCAGGTCGATTCGCGCGCCGAGATGCGCAAGGAGCTCGCGATCGTCGTCGTCGAGCGTCGCGCGCGCATCGACGAATTGCACGCCGCGGTCGGCGAGCGCTGCGAGCGCTTCCAGGTGCACGAGCTCATGAAGCTGCTCGTCATGGAAGGCCGGTTCCACGAGGCTCGCTCGTTCGCCGACGTGTACGAGGCTCGCTGCGGCGAGGACGCGATCGTCCGCAAGTGGGCGAACGCACCGATCCCGCCGTCCGCGCGCTGACGACCGCACGTCGGGTCGCAGACCTGCCGGTCGCCGCACGGGCTGTGGCACGCCGCGGGACGGACGGGACAGGGCAGCCGCTGCAACGTGTAGACCATGCTTTGTTGCACGGTCGACACCGTCGCGGTGCAAGCCGGCGACGCAGCGTGATCATCCAAAGCAGCGCAACGGAGGTCACATGAACCCACTGAGCTTCACGGGGCTGCAGTTCCTCGCCTTCTGGACGGTTGGCTGGCTGGTCGTGGTCGGTGTCATGCTGCTCGTGCGGGCGCGGCTGGTGCGCTCGCGCGGGTCGCTGACCGTGACCGAGCGCATCGCTCGCCTCGACGCGAGCGAGGTCGCGTACCTCGTCGACGGCGTCGATCGCGCGATCGAGGCGGCGGTCGCCGGGCTCCACCATCGCGGCCTGGTCGAGCTCGACGGCTCGATCGTCCAGGCGACGGGCAGCGCGCCCCCGCGGATCGCACGCGAAGGTGTGTTCCGCGGGATCGCGAGCGAGGAGCCAGTCTCGCGGGTCGAGGGCTTCGTGCTCGGGCAACTGCCCACCTCGATCCGCGAGCTGCAGCGCCGCACCGCCGGGATCGACGTCGTGCTGCGGCGCCGTCTCGAGGAGGAGGGCCTGCTCGTCGAGGACCCCGCGCGGGTGACGCTGACGATCCGGGTGGCTGGCTACCTGTGGATGAGCCTCGGCGTGGTCAAGCTGATCGTCGGGCTGATGCGGGATCGACCGGTCGGCGGCTTGCTGCTCCTCGGCATGCTCGGCGGGCTCGCGATGATGGCGTGCCGCGCATCGCGGCTGACGACCGCCGGCCGCGAGGTCGTCGAGCTGCTCCTCGCCGACCACCACGGCCTCGCCGCGACCGCGACCACGGCACCGGCGCAGCTGTCCGGCCGCGAGCTGACGCTCGCCTTCGCGATCTACGGGAGCGCCGTCGCCCCGGCCGTGCTCCTGCCCGTGCTGCCGAGTCACCAGGACGCCATCCTCGCGTCGAGCACCGCGGTCGCTGCGAGTGGCGGCAGTAGCTGCGGCGGCGGCAGCAGCTGCGGCGGTGGCTGCGGCGGCTGCGGAGGTTGCAGTTGACCGCGCGGCGCCTCGCCGGCGTCGGCCTCGGCTGGCGGCCGGAGACGGCCTGGCTGATCGATCAGCGTCCGAGCCTCGGGTTCTCGGAGGTGATCGCCGAGAGCATCGATCCGCGTCGGCCCCCGCGTGCCCTCCTCGCCGCGGTCGAGCGCGGGCTCCCCGTGGTCACGCACGGTGTCGGGCTGTCGCTCGGCGGCGCGACCCGGCCCGAGCGCGGTCGCGTGTCGCGGCTCGTCGAGGTCGCGCGGATCCTGCGGTCGCCGCTCGTCAGCGAGCACCTCGCCTTCTGCCGCGCCGGCGGGCTCGAGGCACCGCACTTCCTGCCGGTGCCGCGCACGCGCGCGCAGCTCGCCATCCTCGTCGACAACGTACGCTGGGTGCAGGACTCGCTCGACGTCCCCTTCGCGATCGAGAACGTCGCCGCGCCGCTCCGCTGGCCGGGCGACGAGCTCGCCGAGGCCGAGTTCCTCGCCGAGCTCCTCGCGCGCACGGGATCCCACCTCCTCCTCGACGCCTCGAACCTGCACGGCAACCTCCTCAACTTCGGCGGCGACCTCGACGGCTACCTCGCCATGCTGCCGCTCGACCGCGTCGCCTACCTGCACGTCGCGGGCGGCGCGCGCATCGAGACGCTGTGGCGTGACACGCATGCCCATCGCGTCGACGCGACGATGCTCGAGGTCCTCGCCCGCGTCCTCGCACGCACCGGCTCGCGCCCCGTGGTCCTCGAGCGCGATCACCACTTCGGGACGCGCGAGGCGCTCGATGCCGAGCTCGACAGCATCGCCGCCGTGGTCGCCGGCACGCGCGCGGCGACGCCTGCCCCGCCGGCCGCTCGTGCTCCCGTCGAGCTCTCCGGCGCGACGCGCGCGATGCGTCGCGAGCTCGCGCACGAGCAGCACGCGCTCCTCGCCAGCCTGCTCGGCACCGCCCGCGTGCCACCCGGCTTCGACGCCGTCGAGCACGCCGAGGCGCGCGCCATCGTCGCGGGCAAGCAGCTGCGGCGCGCCAACCAACGCTGATCGCGAGCTCGCGGAGAGCGGGAATGGCTCGGCGATTTCTTCGACTTTTCAGTCGTAGTCGATCGCGACCACCTCGACCTCATCGCCGCGCGGCAGCGTGACGGGATCGCCGACCCGTGCGCCGAGCAGCGCGCGCGCCACCGGCGACTGCCAGCCGATCGCACCCTCGCGCGGCGCCGCCTCGATCGCGCCGACGATCCGGTAGCGCGTGCGCGCGCCGTCCCCGTCCTCGACGGTCACCGCGGCGCCGAACCCGACGCGCTCGCGATCGACCGGCGCCTCGACGATCTCGGCAGCCGCCAGGTGATCGCCCAGCTCTCGCAGCCGATCCTCGAGCTCGGGGGGGCGCGGCGGCGGCGGTGCGGCCTCGAGCTCCGCGCGCAAGGCGCGCGCCCCTGCCGCAGTCAGGTAGTTGGGAACGCCCTCGGGCAACGGCACGCCGCGCCGGCGGATCGCGTCGTCGGGGGCAGTGTCGGACTCCTTGGTGAACGCCTTGCTCACCGCTCAAGGCTAGCTCCGAAGTTCGTTGTCGCACGGGTCGCATGAGGTCGCAGACTGGACGAACTTTTCGCGCAGGGTCAGAGTCCGGAGGGCGTGAAGCGGCGTGCTCCCGAGCTCCTCGTTGCCCTGTGGGGCGGCATCACGTTTGGCGCGCTGCTCGCGAGCTACATGGCGTTCCGGCCGGTGCGAGACGCCCTCGTGCTCGAGGACTACGACAACCTCCCGTGGCTCTTCACCGCCACGTTGATCGCGGTCACCGTGCTCTCGCCGCTGTGGAGCGCCCTGCTCGCGCGCGCGCGGCCGCGGCGCTGCGTGCCCGGCGCGTTCCACGCCTTCGCGGCGTGCGTGCTCGGCTTCGCGATCCTCATCGGCAACGACCTCGCACCGCTCGCCGTCGGGCGCGTGTTCTACGTGTGGTCCGCCGTCTTCAACCTGTTCGTGATCTCGGTGTTCTGGAGCCTGCTCGCGGATCTGCTCGGCCCGATCATCGCCAAGCGGCTGTACGGCCCGATCGCCGCGGGCGGCACCATCGGCGCGATCGCCGGACCCGCGCTGACCCGCTTGCTCGTCGACTCGATCGGCATCGATGGCGTGCTCGTGATGTCCGCGGTGCTGCTCGAGATCGCGGTGCTCGCGCTCGGCCAGCTGCGGCGGTTCGGCGAGCGACTCGAGCGCGAGGACGCGGACGTGCCGCCGGACGCGCCGACCCCCGGCGGCCCGTTCCGCGGGTTCGCGCAGGTCGCGCGCTCGCCGTACCTCCTGGCGATCGTCGCCTACGTGCTGTGTACCGCGATCGCCGCGACCGTGATGTACATGGAGCAGGCGCGGATCACGCGCGCCGTGCTGCCCGACAAGGTGCAAGCCACGGAGCTGTTCGCGACGATCGATCTGTGGACGCAGGTCGGCACGTTCGTCGTCCAGACGTTCGTCGCCTCGCCGCTGCTCGCGCTGCTCGGTCCCGGCCTCGTGATGCTCGCGCTGCCGCTCGCGCAGGCGATCGGGATCTCATCGCTCGCCGCCACGCCCACCTTGACGACGCTCGTCACCGTGCAGGTCGCGACTCGCACGATCACGCACGGCCTGACGCGGCCAGCGCGCGAGCTGCTGTTCACGGTGGTCTCGCGCGACGACAAGTACCGCGCGAAGCACGCGATCGACACCGTCGGCTACCGGCTCGGCGACTTCGGGACCGCGTGGCTCTACCAGGGGCTCAAGGCTGTCGGCGCAGGTAGTACCGTGCTCGTCGCCACGATGCTGCCCATCGCGGGCGTGTGGATGGGGCTCGCGCTGTTCCTCGGCGTCGGGTACCGCCGGCGCGCACCGCTCGCGCAGCCCCCGGTCGCGAAGGAGCTCCCATAAGATGGTCCGCGGGCTCCACGGTGGAGTCGGGCATCAGCCGCGAGCAGGCCGCGTGGAAGGCCAAGAAGTGATCGAGCGGCTATGCTGCGCGCGATGCGCAGCCTGCTCCTGATCGTCTCCGCCCTCGCCCTGCCCCTGACCCTCTCCACGACGGCGTGCGGTAGCAAGGGTGACCCCGAGCCCGCCAAGCTCAAGAAGATGGACTTCAAGGCCCAGGTCGACGAGTCCGGCCGGATGATGCCGCTCATCGAGCTGTTCGATCAGAAGCACCGCCCCGTCCCGGTCGTCGGGTCGTACACGATGACGCTGACCCGGCCCGACGGCACCGTGCTGTGCTCGGTGACGCGGCCGCTCGCCAAGACGGACTACTCGGAGAAGGGCGTGTTCAAGGCGACGTGGCAGGACGCGAGCTGTCCCGCGGACCCCGCCGCCGAGCAGCTGCGCGTCAACCTCGAGGTCAAGACCGGCGACCAGCCGGACGACGTGAAGCTCGCGCGCGAGGTCACGACGCCCGTGAAGTTCATCTACAAGCACCTGGCGGCCAAGGCGGACCCGGCGAAGCCCGCGGTCGATGCGACGAAGCTGCCGGCCGAGGCGCCCCTGCCCGAGCCTGCGCCCGGCGCGGCCCCGACGACGGCAGGCTCGGCGGCCGGAGCGGGCTCGGCGTCCGGATCGGCCGCGATGATGGGATCCGCGAGCGACGCGCCGAAGCCGGAGCCCGACGGCGCTGCCGGTTCGGCGCGCAAGTAGCGCGGCGTCAGGGGAAGCGCAACCGCGCGACGTACGCCTGCGACCGACGGGGACGCGCAGCTGCCGAGCACGAGCCTCGCCGCCACGAGGAGACCGTACATCGCTCCAAGACTAGCGAACGCGGGCGCGGTTGCAGGTAAGACTTGCGTCATGACCACCGAAACGACCGAGACCAACCCGTACCGCGCAGGCTTCGAGCGCATCGAGCAGCTGATCGTGACGACCGGCAACGATGTCGCCGGCCACGAGATCGTCGGATACCTCGCGATCGTGCGCGGCATCGTGGTGCGCGCGACGAGCATCGGCAAGGGCATCGTCGGCTCGTTCAAGGCGCTCGGCGGCGGCAACATCCGCGAGTTCACCGAGGTCTGCGAGGCCGCGCGCCACGATGCGTACCAGCAGATGATCGACCACGCGCGCGAGGTCGGCGCCGACGCCATCATCGGCATGCGCTACGACGCCACCGAGTTCACGCAGGGCAGCACCGAGGTGCTCGCCTACGGGACCGCGGTCAAGCTGCTACGCTCGCGCCCGCAGTGACGCGCACGATCGAGCCCGCGAGCGGGCGATCGAGGGCGCGCTCGGTCGCCGCGCGCGCCAGCTCCATCGCGCGCCGCCCCGCATCGAGCCGGAACGGATTGGACCGCGGGAGATCGTCGAGGACGAGCGAGACGAGGTCCGGGCGCTGCGGCAAGGTCAGCGCGCCCGCGCCGGTCCACCGCCACGGCGGCCGCGCGACGAGGTGATGGAACAGCACCCGCCCGGTGGGCACGCCCGCGACGCCCGCGCGGTCGAGGATCCCGCCGTCCCAGTACGGCCGGCCAGCGATCCAGACCGGCTGGAACATCGCGGGCACGGCACACGACGCGCGGATCGCATCCGCGAGATCGCCGGAGGTGAGCACGGTGGTCTTGCGCGCGTAGATATCGAACACGCTGACCTTGACCGGGATCGGGCACGCCTCGATGGCGGTGATCGGCAGCATCTGGCGGAGCAGCCGGTCGAACTTCTTGCCGGCGAGCAGGCCGGCGCCGGGTGCCGGGTCCCAGAAGTCGGCGCGCTCGAGCCGGAGCAGCACGTCCGCGAGCGCGGCCGGCGACGCCCCGGCGGCC
>JALZOI010000334.1 GCA_030857245.1 Myxococcota bacterium | reverse complement strand
GGCGGGCCCTCGGTCGCCATCCTGTGCATCGGCGCGAGCACCACGAACGTCAGCGTCCTCGGCACCACGTTGACGGCGGGGAGCGGCGGCGCGGGTGGTGCGTCGGCGGCGCCCGGCATGACGGGCCTGGCCTCGCCCAACGTCAACTGTCCGCCCTGAGCCCGGGAGATTGGCCAAAGCCGCCAAGGGACGCCAAGGATCCGAAGAGAAGAACGGTCGTGGGTGCGCCCCGTCCTTCAACCTTCACTGGCGTTCTTGGCGCTCTTGGCGGCCAAGCTCTCCGGCTCCCTGCACGCACGGCGGCCGCTCCACTCGACGGGCATGGCAGGCTGAGCGCATGCCGACGCTCGCGCTCGACGACACCACGCACCTGCTCGTGCTCACCGGTGCCGGGATCTCCGCCGAGAGCGGCGTCCCGACGTTCCGCGACGCCGGCGGGTTGTGGGAGGGCCACGCCTTCGAGGATGTCGCGTCACCCGAGGGCTTCGCGGCGGATGCCCGGCTGGTCTGGAGGTTCTACTCGCAGCGGCGTGCGGGGCTCGTGGGCGTCACGCCGAACCCGGCCCATCACGCGCTCGTCGCGATCGAGCGGCGACTCGGGGACCGCTTCCTGCTGATCACGCAGAACGTCGACGGCCTGCACGCGGCCGCCGGCAGCCAGCGGCTCGTCGAGATGCACGGCAACATCATGCGATCGCGCTGTGTCATCTGCGAGCGCCCGACGTTCGAGGATCGCGCCGCGTATCCGGCCGGCGAGGTGCCGTCGTGCAGCGAGTGCGGCGCCGGCATCCTGCGCCCCGACATCGTGTGGTTCGGCGAGATGATCCCGCCCGCCGCGCTCGCCGCGATCGACCGGTTCGTGCGCGGCGCGGGGACGCGGCTCGTGTTCCTCGCGGTCGGGACCTCGGGCGTGGTCTATCCCGCCGCCGGGCTCGTCGACGTCGCGCGCCAGGCCGGCGGCACGAGCTGGCTCGTCAATGCGGAGCGCCCGGCGAACGTGTCGCGGTTCGACGAGGTCGTGATCGGCCCCGCGGGGACCGTGCTCCCCGCGCTCCTCGGCGTGACGACGGGGTAGCCACGGCCACCGCCTGCGAACCGTTCCGATGGCGACCGCCACGAGCAGCTGCAAAGCTGCGGGTCGATGCCCAGCACCCGCTTCGTGCGCGGCTGCGAGCATGCGATCGAGATGAGCAACCGCCATCTCCGTACCCTGGGACGCGCCGTGACCGAATCAACTCTGCTCGAAACAGAAGCGAGGGCACCTGCGGGCCCGCCCGTGCAGCGCTCGTCGGGCGTGCCGCGCGCGCCTGGCGCACGCGCGGGCGCCGTCGAGCTACTCGTCGTCGGACGGCGGCAACAGCTTGATGCCGTCGCCCGCGGGCGGCGCGGTCGCGGGCGGCGGCGGCGTCGTCGTCGTCGTCGTCTGGGTGACGGTCGTCGGCTCCGTCACCTGCGCTTCGGGGCCGCCCGTGATCAGCAGGTACGTGACCGGCACGGCGAAGCCGGCCGCGACGAGCGACAACCCGCGCCACTTGAAGCCGAGCTTGCCCTTGATCATGAGCAGCCCGCTGAACGCGAGGTAGAGCAGCAGGATCGCGTAGGCGTCGGCGATGTACTTCCAGCCGGTCTTGCCCTTCGCGGCGTGGAGCCAGGTCGCGGCACGGAAGAAGAACCGCGACTTCACGGTCTGCACCGTGACGTCGGCGCCGATGGCGGTGACCTTGGTGCCGTTCGCGTAGCTCAGCCGGACCTCGTCCCCGGCGCGGAACACCTCGGTCGGCGTGCCGAGGCCGGCCGCGGTGGCGACGAGCTGCGCGGCCTCGGCATCGCTCGCCTCGTCGGGCACGGGCGTGATCGAGAGCGAGCGCTCCGAGGCGTTGTAGTTGTAGTTCCAGTCGTCGACGTGATTCATCGCGATCCCCGAGAGCGCGTAGATCACGGTGAACCCGACGGCGAGGTAGCCGACATCGCGATGGATCGCGCGCAGCCAGCCGCGCCACCGCTTCTTCGCCAGCGCGCCGAGGCCGCCGGCCTTGCGCGTGCGTTGTTCCGCGAGGGGTTCGTCGGCGAGCTCAGCCATACCGCTCTTCCCGCCACGGATCGGCGTGGTTGTGATAGCCGCGGACCTCCCAGAAGCCGGGGCGGTCCTCCTTCACGAACCGGATCCCGGTGAGCCACTTCGCGCTCTTCCAGAAGTAGAGATCCGGGATCAGCCCGCGCACCGGCGCGCCGTGCTGGAGCTGGAACGGCTTGCCGTTGAGCCGGTAGGTGACGAGGCAGTTGTCGGTGGTCGCCTCGGCGAGCGGGACGTTGGCGGTGTAGCCGTGCGCGGCCTCGAGGATGACGTGCTTGACGTCGCCCTTGACGCCCGCCTTCTCGGCGAGCAGCGCGAGCTGCACGCCCTTCCACTGGCCTGCCAGCATCGACCAGCCGGTGACGCAGTGGACGTCGGCTTCCTTCGTGACCTGCGGCAGCTTGAGCAGGCCCGCGTAGTCGATCTCGAACGGCTGCTTGACGGCACCGTGAACCTTGAGCCGGAACGACTGCACGTCACCGCTGCCTTGCTCGCCGCCCATCGGTCGCAGGTACTCGAGCGTGCGCTGCCCGGGCGGCAGCCGCGGCCGGCCATCGGGGCGCTTCGCGGCGCGCGCCTGCTTCGTCAGATCGTCGGCGGCGATCCGCACGAGCGAGCCACCGACCGCCATGAACGCGGTGCCGATGGCCGCAGCCTTGATGAACTGCCGCCGATCCCACGACGTCTTCAGCTCCGGGTAGCGGTCCAGATCGGGTCGTCGAGAATCGCTCAAGGTGCCTCCACGGGAACAGCAAGCGTAGCTTGCCGGACGCTGACTCGAGGTTGGATACGCGCGCGCCCCCCCGGGGTTACGAGCGAGCGCGGTCGCCGGCCCGAGCGGCCTGGCCCCCGGGCCGTCCATGCCGCCAAGTCTTTGCTTTGCAAGGGGTACCCGTCGCCGTGCGAGAACCGCTCGCCTACGCGCGGCCGTAGACGGGCAGCAAGGTCCCCGAGGTCACGGTGTTCTCCGGCGACGCGAGGAAGGCGATCGCCTCGGCGAGCTCGGCGGGCTTGGGCCACGCGCTGTGATCGGCATCCGGCATCCCGGCGCGGTTCGCCGGCGTGTCGATCGTCGACGGCAGCACCGCGTTGACGAGGATGCGCTCCTTCAGGAGCTCGGCCGCGAGGCTCTGGGTCAGCGCGGCGACGCCTGCCTTCGCGGCGACGTACGCGATCATGCCGCCCGCCGGCTGCACGACCGGCCGCGCGGCGACGTTGACGATCCGGCCGCCGTCGCCGGTCTTGCGGATCGCGCGCACCGCCTCGCGACACGCGAGGAAGCACGTCACCGTGTTGGTGCGCCACTGCGCCTCGAAGTCGGCGAGCGACGTCTCGACGAGCGGCTTCATCGCGAACCCACCGGCGAGCTGGATCGACGCCCACAGCGGCGGCAGCGCCGCGTAGTAGGCGGTGGCCTGCGCCTCGTCCGCGAGATCGAACGCGGGCGGGTCGCCGGGGACGTGGACGATCGCGCCGCGCGCTTCGAGCGCCGCGACGACGCCCTTGCCGAGGGCGCCATGGCCACCGGTGACGACGACGTGCTTGTTCTTCACCACCGCAGGCTATCGCAGCCCGGCGCAGCGCGCGCCGCCGCGGCGCCGCGAGCGTCCGGAGCGCGGACGATCGCGCACGAGGCGCGCGCCGACCGTCCACTTGGGTTAGAAGCTGCAGATGGGCGCACAGTGGAAAGCCAAGGGCAAATCCGAGAACGCCGCCGCCAAGGGCAAGATCTTCAGCAAGCTCGCGAAGGAGATCATGATCGCGGCGCGCGGCGGACCGGACCCGGCGATGAACGCGCGGCTGCGTGCGGCGGTCGAGTCCGCGAAGAAGGCGTCGATGCCCCGCGACAACATCGAGCGCTCGATCAAGAAGGGCGCGGGGCTCACCGATGACACGGTGACGTTCGAGACCGTGACGTACGAGGGCTTCGCAC
Organism: Myxococcota bacterium; assembly: GCA_030857245.1. Classification (GTDB taxonomy): domain Bacteria; phylum Myxococcota_A; class Polyangia; order Haliangiales; family Haliangiaceae; genus JABFXX01. The sequence goes on along the minus strand of JALZOI010000334.1, from coordinate 3,744 downwards.
CGCACCGCGTGCCGGTGGTCGTCGAGTGCCTGACCGACAACAAGAACCGCACCGCGACCACGGTCCGGGTGCTGTTCCGCAAGGGCCAGCTCGGCAACACCGGCTCGGTGTCGTGGGACTTCGCGCACGTCGGGCTCGTCGATGCGACGCCGGCGGTTGGCGCGGACCCCGAGGAGGCGGCGATCGAGGGCGGCGCGCAGGACTTCGAGGCGGACGGCGAGGGCGGGTTCCGGTTCTACACCGAGCCCACCGACCTCGACGCGGTCAGCAAGGCGCTGTCTGCGCTCGGCTGGACCGTCGCCGCGATGCGGCTGGGCTGGCGAGCGAAGAACCCCGTCAAGGTCGAGGATCCGGCGGCCCGCGCCGAGGTCGAGGCGTTCCTCGCCGGGCTCGACGAGGATGACGACGTGCAGCACATCTACGCGGCGTTCGAGCCCGACGCCGGGTAGGGCATTCAACGACCCGGCGCCTGCACGGCTCCCGTGCAGCGAACCGCCGCGGGCGCGGTGCGGTGCTGCGCTCTGCGCTAAGCTTGCACGACGTGGAGGAGGCCGATCCGACCCGACTCGAGCCTCGTCCGGAGGCCGAGGCCGACGACACGCAGGCGGGCACCTATGCCGCGTCTCCGCGCGCGCTCGCGGATGCGCAGGCGGCGGCGGGATCGAGCGCCGCCACCCACATGCTCGACGCGCGCCCCTCGGCCTGGGCGACCGCCTCGATCCGGGGCGCGCCGACGGCGGGAGAGGCGCTCGACCGCAGCGATCTCCCGCGCATGCGGATGTTCCACCTGTTCGGTTCGATCGCGCCGTTCGGGGCGCTCCTGCTGTCGTTCTTGATCGGTGGCGATCCGCTGGCGCGGCAGCTGTTCTGGGTCGGGATCGCGATGCTGGTCTCGTGCAACGTCGTGCTGGTCTGGCTCGCCGGCAAGGCCGCGCGGTGGACGGTCGGCCGCGTCGGTGCGCTCTGGATCGTGGCGACCGCCGGGGCGCTCCCCGCGCTCTACTATTTCGGCCCGTTCTCCGCGGTCGTGATGGTGCAGATGCTCGGCATCGTCTTCATCTCGCTCGGGCGCAGTCGCTGGACCGCGCTCACGGTCGCCGGCATCTGCATCGGCGGCCACGTCGCGCTCGCGGTGCCGGTGATCGCGGGCTGGATCCCGGACGTCGGCGTGCTGTCGAGCGGGTTCGCTGATCGGAAGCAGCTCGTGCTCGCCGAGCTCCTGATCGTCGGCTTCCTGTCCTCGGGGTACTCGCTCGGCCGCTGGGCGCGCAAGACCAGCGCCGAGGCGCTCGCCGAGCTGCAGAGCGCGATGCGCGTGATCGGGGATCAGCAGCAGGTGCTCGCCGAGCACAACGACGCCGCGCGCCAGCAGCGCGTCAACGAGGGTCGGTGGAGCGGCCAGCAGATGGGCAGCTTCAAGCTCGGGCTCGTGCTCGGGCGCGGCGCGATGGGCGATGTCTACGAGGCCCAGGCCCCCGACGGCCGGCCCGCCGCGGTCAAGCTCCTCAACGCCCGGTCGACCGCGTCGAGCTCGCTCGTCGAGCGGTTCCATCGCGAGATGGCGATCGCGGCGCGCCTGGTATCGCCTCACATCGTCAGCGTCTTCGAGCTGTCACCGCCCGACGCGCCGGTGCCGTACATCGCGATGGAGCGCCTGCACGGCGTCGACCTCGCGAGTCGACTGCGCACCGAGAACCGGATCCCCTCGGACGAGGTGGTCGTCATGCTCGATCAGGTCGCGCGCGGCCTCGAGGTCGCGCGAGTCGCGGGCATCGTCCATCGCGATCTCAAGCCGCACAACCTGTTCCTCCACGAGGGCGGCACCTGGAAGATCCTCGATTTCGGCGTCTCCAAGGTGCTCGACAGCGAGGGCACGCTGACCGGTGAGGGCATCGTCGGGACGCCCCAGTACATGGCGCCGGAGCAGGCCTCGGGCGGGTCGGTCACGCACGTCGCCGACGTCTACGCGCTCGGCGCGATCGCGTATCGCTGCCTGACCGGCCGCGCGCCATTCAAGGGCAAGGACATCGCGGAGCTCGTCTACCAGGTCGTCCACGCGCCGCCGATCCGCCCGAGCTTGCTCGGCCGCGTGTCGCCGGCGATGGAGGACGTGCTCGCGGTCGCCATGGCGAAGGATCCGCGGCGCCGGTTCCCGTCGGCGATCGCGTTCGCGCAGGCGTTCATCATGGCCCGCCGCGCGCGCCCGCTCGGGATCGAGCCGCCGCCCAACGCGTGGATGTGATCGTGCTAAAGAACGGCGCGTGACACAGCAAGGTCCCAGGCTCGCGCTCGACGCGCGAGAGGAATTCCGGATGCCCGCCGAGTGGGAGCGCCACGAGGCCGTGTGGACCGCGTGGCCGCACGACCCCGAGCAGTGGCTCGAGGGCCTCGAGGCGCCGCGGCAGGCGCTGATGCAGATGGTCGCGGCGATCGTCGACGTCGACGAGGGGGGCCAGCCCTGGGGCGAGCGCGTCGAGCTGCTGGTCCGCCACGCCGCCGACGAGCAGGCGGCGCGGGCGCTGCTCGGCCCCGCACAGCGCGGCGTCCAGTTCCGGCACGCGACCTACGGGGACGTCTGGCTGCGGGACACCGGCCCGATCTTCGTGACCCGGCCGGGCGAGGTCTCGGCGGCGCGGTTCCGGTTCGATGGCTGGGGCGGCAAGTACGTCATGCCGGGCGACACCGAGGTCGCCGCGCGCGTCATGGAGTGGTCGAACGTGCGCGGCGCGGCGTACGACTTCGTGCTCGAGGGCGGCGCGATCGAGGTCGATGGCGCGGGCATGCTGCTGACGACGAAGCAGTGCATGCTCGGCGGCGCGCGCAACCCCGGGCTCGATCAGGCGGCGCTCGACGCCCGGCTGCGCTGGGCGCTCGGCGTCGAGACCGTGCTGTGGCTCGACCGTGGCCTCGCGAACGACCACACCGACGGTCACATCGACACGCTCGCGCGGTTCGTCGCGCCCGGCGTCGTCGCGTGCATGGAGCCGGCGGCGGGCGATCCGAACCGCGAGGCGCTCGCCGGGATCCTCGCGGATCTGCGCGCGGCGCGCGGCGTGGGGGGGCGTCCGCTCGAGGTCGTGACCGTGCCATCGCCGGGGAGCGTGCTCGATGCGACCGGCATGCTCATGCCGGCGAGCTACATGAACTTCTACATCGCCAACACCACGGTGATCGTGCCGGTCTACGGCGTGACCGCCGATGACGCCGCGGTCGCCGCGATCGGCCGGATGTTCCCGGGGCGCCGCACGGTGGCCGTCGACGGCAAGGCCGTCGTCGTCGGAGGTGGCGCGTTCCACTGCTCGACGCAGCAGCAGCCCGCGCTGCCGGTGCGGTCCGCGTGACCGACCCGATGGCGACGGCGGTGCCGTACCCGCCGCCCCCCTGGGCGACGCACGGCCGCGCGTGGATCCAGCCGTACCTCGTGGATATCCGCTCGCTCGCGCTGCCCGCGGGCTTCACGCCGGTGGCGCTCGCCGGGCGGGCGCTCGGCGCGCTCGCGCTCGTCGAGTACGTCACGCCGTCGCCGCTGATCTACGGCGAGCTCGCGTGGATGCCGTGCGCGGTGCGGGCGACGGCTGGCGGCCGGTCGCGGCGCGGCTACTACGTCGAGAAGATGTACGTCGACTCGCCGGCCTCGCTCGCCGCCGGGCACACCGAGTGGGCGCTGCCCAAGCAGCTCGCGCGGTTCGAGATCGACGGTGACCGCGCGGTCGTCGACACCGAGGACGGCGTCCACCTCGTGCT
>JALZOI010000333.1 GCA_030857245.1 Myxococcota bacterium | reverse complement strand
CGGTCGAGCAGCCCGCGCGGCCCGAGCCACGCGTGCCCGACGCTGGCGGCCCGGCCCGCGAGCGGCCCTGGCCACCCGCCGCGATCGAGCGCGGGATCGAACCGGACTGCTACCCCTGCGTCGCCCACCAACGCTCATCATCGGCGCTGCCTCGCGCGATGTAAACCGCAGCGACCGTGCCGGGGCGCCGGCCGCCACGCATGCTGCGGCGGTCCTGGTGATCTCCCATCCGGACCACGACCGCAAACCGGCGTGTTGGCGCGAGCGCGTCCCCGCGCCGGGGTACGGATGGGGACGCCGTGGGCGTGGGGACCGTGCAGGTGGGACGGTGAGCGGTTCGCTGCTCCGCAGGCTCGCGCGGAGCGAACCCCGGACGTCCACGACGCGGTCTCGACCGCTGCAGCCTGCGAGGCGCCTTCGTCGTCGCGCGCGCGATCCGCGGCCCGGCTGTCGGAGCGATCCGCTACCGTGGTTCGATGGGAGGCTGCCGATGAAGACGGTGAGCATCGAGTTCTGGGCCGGGCAACTCCGCGGCGGGGGACCGAACAACGCGACCCGGATCGCGGCGTTCCCGCCGGCGCCGGCCGCGGTCGGCACGTTCGACGTGCGCGCCGCGTTCGTGGAGGCCTATGCGCGGTTCGCGCCGGTGTGTCGCGCCGTCGACGAGCCGGGCGTCGCCGTCCTCGCCATCGATGAGGTCAGCGGCATGCCCGCCGGCATCGTATGCGTCCGGGCGCGGGTCGATCGTCACGTCGTCGCGATCGTCGGCCGGCACGATCGATGTGACCTCTTCCTGGCCAGCAAGGCGGCGCTCGCGCTCCGCCAGCTCGCCGTCGTGGTGTCGCCGGTGCGGAGCTGGGGCGCCGGGTCCAGCGACGTGACCTTTCGCATCCTCGACCTCCGCACCACCGATGGCATGCGCGACGAGGAGCACCGCGAGCTGCGCGGCCTGCGCGCCGAGGGGGCGGCGATCGTCCGGTGTGCGGGCTACCTCGTGCTCGCGCTGCCGCTCGGCGATGCTACCGACTGGCCCGCGTCCGGCGCGGATGCGTGGGCGTACCTGCCCGAGCGCGTGTACTTCGACGAGCTCGTGCACCCCGCCGACGGCTCGGCCGTGCACCCACCCGCGAAGTGGCACCGCTCGGACCACACGACCGTCGTCACCCGCACCCACGGACCGCGCGAGCCCGGCATGCAGCTCGTCGTCGGCGACGACCTCGCGGGCACGTTGCAGCTCGCCGGCCCGGAGTCGCGCGGCACGCTCGCGATCGGGCACGCGGCGCTGCGCGACGGCGTCCTCCTCGGCCGCTACGCCCGCTGCAACGGCGCCGCGCTCGCCTCCGACGGATCGCTGTCGCGCGTGCACGCGTTGCTGCTCCAGGCCGATGATCGCCTGCTGATGATCGATACGGCGAGCAGCTTCGGCACGCGCCGGGTCGGCGACGCCGACGCACGCGTGCTCGAGCTGACGAGCGGAAGCGAGCTCGAGCTCGCCACCGAGACGCGCGTGCGCTGGACCTGGACGTCGTGATGACGGCGGCGGGCGCGCGCAGCGAAGGTACGCTGTCGATCATGTCGTCCCTGGTGCACCCGCTGTTCGACGGCCCGCTCGACATCGTCGGTGACATCCACGGTGAGATCGACGCGCTGCGCAGCCTCCTCGTGGCGCTCGGCTACGCTGCCGACGGGCGGCATCCCGCCGGCCGGCGGCTCGTGTTCCTCGGAGATCTGTGCGATCGCGGACCGGATAGCCCCGCGGTGATCGAGTGCGTGCGAGGGCTCGTCGAGGCCGACCGGGCGCAGTGCGTCCTCGGCAACCACGAGCTCAACCTGCTCCGCCACGATCTGAAGCATGGCAACGCCTGGTGCCTGGATCCCGACCACCCCGAGCCCGAGTTCGGGCCGTGCGTTGCGGCGACGCCCGCGAGCCGCGCGGCGTGGCACGCCTTCTTCCTCACGCTGCCGCTCGCGCTCGAGCGCCCCGATCTCCGCGTCACCCATGCGGCCTGGCATCCGCCCGCGATCGAGCTGCTGCGAGCGACGACCGGCAGCACGCTCGAGGCCTTCGACGTTCACGAACATGCACTGCTCGCCGAGCTCGAGAGCACGGGCCTCGAGCGAGCGGCGGCGGCGGAGAAGCAGCAGTACGCCCGCGAGCTGGTCGACCCGACCGCGCGGGTCCCGCTCCTGCGGAACCTCGGCATGCTCGACGAGCACCGCCAGATGAGGAACCCGGTGCGCGTCACCACGTCGGGCCCCGAGCGCGTCGCGCGGGAACCGTTCTGGGCGAACGGCAAGTGGCGCATGTGCGATCGCGTGCGCTGGTGGGACGAGTACGCCGACCCGGTGCCGGTGATCGTGGGTCACTACTGGCGCAAGGCCCGCGCCGGCGACGGGCCGGATCTCAGCGGCGGCAAGCCCGACCTCTTCGGGGGCAGCCCGCACGACGCGTGGCTCGGCCGCGACCGCAAGGTCTTCTGCGTCGACTACTCGGTCGGCGGCCGCTACCTCGAGCGCGACCAGCCGGCGTTCACGACCCGGCTCGCCGCGGTGCGCTGGCCCGAGCAGCAGCTCGTGTTCGACGACGGTGCGACGCGCGCGATGCTCCGGTGAAGCGTGACCGCGTCGCCGATGGCCTAGCGCCGCCGGCGAACCGGCTCGGCGCGCAGGAAGCCGACCGGGTGGAAGTACAGCACGCGGCCATCCGCGAGGCAGACGTGCCCGATCTTCATCGCGAGACGGTGCTTCTCGAGCCACGCGAGTGCGCGCTCGACAGACACCGGCGGCTCGAAGCGCTCGACCTTGCGCGCGAGCATCGCGGGTCCTCCGCCGAAGCCAGCCTCGGTCACCAGCATCGAGGTGACCTCCTCGCGCAGCGCGGGTGGCAACGTGGCGGAGAGCAAGGGCTTCACGCGATCCTCGCGCGCGGGCGAGCCGCCAACCTGGGATAGCGCGGCGAGTGCTGACGAATCATGAGTGCCGTCATGGCCGCTTATCCTCGCGAGCTACCGCTGCAACCGGTGCAGCGGTGTTCAATCACGCGGCAGTTCGCCTCACGGACGACGTCGGGGCCGGGTGAGGCGCGTCATGAGCACGCCGCCCGGATCACACGCTGCCAGAGTCGGCTCGCCGACCTCCACGAGCGCGAGCTCGGAGAGCGAGGCGACGTAGAGCTCGTCGAGCTCGGGTCGCCGCGGACCGTAGGTCGCGAGCACCCGATCGCGCGCGGCGCCGATCGCCTCCACCAGCGGCACCGAGAGCCATCGACGCGCGACGTTCTGGATGTCGAGGAACATGCGCAGCATGCTGGAGGGTGTGTACCGACCCGAGGTTGGATAGATGTCCAGCCCCTCGTGATGCCAGTCCCACACGCTCGAGGGCGTCGGCACCGCGAGGCGAGAGATCACCGCGTGCGCCCACGCGATATCCCACGGGCGCCAGAAGTGCACGTCGGCCCCGCGGTGGCCGTGACCGTCGCAGCTCGACACCGTCCCGACGCGCACCAGCGGAAACGCCTTCACGAGCAGGCTGATGCCGAGGTCCAGCGGGGTCAGCTTGCGCGGCGGGATCACGTCGGCCTTGCGCCCCCAGCGCTGGTTCCGATAATGGGTCCAGTTGCGACCGCCCATCGGGTACGGCGAGAACTTCACGTGCGCGCCGGCACCGAGCGTCACGATCGCGTCCGCCACGTTGGCGGCGAGGTCATCCGGCCGATACGAGAGGAGCGTGCTGCCGTCGAGCTGCGGGTCGACGTCCAGCACGGCCGCGAGGACCTCGACGTCTCGCCGTGTGCTGCCCCGCGCGAGTCCCAGGCCGTCGCGATCGCGTTTCACGATGAAGCCGCGTAGCAACAGGGCCTCGTGGAGCAACTCGTCGGCGCCGAGCGCGCCGTCCGCGAGCCCCGCTACGTAGGCCCGCACGACATCGAGCAAGCAGCCTCGCTGGCGCTCCACGTCCTCGCGCGACATGTCTGGATCTGGCATCGTTCCTCGGGGTGGCATCCGTGATCGGCCGACGCGCCCGGTCCGCTCGCCTCGCTCGTCGCAGATCGCGTCATACCGCGAACATCGTGGGCGTCAACCGCTGCGGATCGTGCAGCGGTTCGTGCACGCGGATCAGGTACCGCGGGTGCACGACCGCCGTGCCCGACGGCTTCACCGTCGCGCGGGACGACCTGGCGCGACGCCTCGCCTCCGCCGCTCTGCGGCCACGGCTATTGCACCGTGAACGTCACGGTCGTCTCCACCAGCGGCGTGATCTCGACGTGGGCGTTGTTCACCAGCGTGAGGCGGACGGTGTGCACCCCGACGGCGTCCGCACGCACAGCTCCTCGTAGGCGGCGACCACGGTGTTGCGGCTGACGCCGAGCTGGTTGGCGAGAGCGCGGCTCGACAGCAGCCTCGCCCCGGGCTGGAGTCGCCCGCGCGTGATGTCGGTCGCGATCGTGTTCGCGATCTGCCGGAACAACGGAAGGTCTCCCTCGGGAAGCTGAAGCGCGAGCTCCCAGGCGGCCATCGTCTGTACCTACCCGAGCCGCGCACCGGGACGCGTGGCTGCCCCGCTAACCTGCGTCAACATGCAGCGACTCCTGCGACGCGGACGAGGTCGCAGCCGGCCGGCGGCGCAGGCCCGGCAGCATGAACGCCAGCGAGCACCCGACGAGGCAGAGCCCGACGAGGCTCGTGCTCGAGAGCGTGGCGTCGAGCCGGGAGCCAAGCGTGATGCCCTGGGTCATCGCGTAGATCGTCACGGTCATGGTGATGACCACGATCGCGGCGGCCAGGCGGGTCACGCCGATGCCGCGCACGAACAGGTGGCCCAGCGCGAAGCTCGCGATCGCGAGCTGCAGGAGCAGCGCGTTCACCCGGAGCAGCGCGACGTCATGGCGGGTGGCGTACATGAAGAGGATCGCCGCCGGCATCGCGAGGCAGCCGAACAGCGCGCCGACGCCGTCGTGGCCTTGCTTGATCATCCCGAGCCACGCGATGGCGAGGGTGCTGCTGCCAACCGCGAGCACCACGACCGCGGAGCGGCCGAGCGCCGGCGCGGGCGACGTGGACAGCACCATCGAGAGCAGCAGCAGCGCGCCGAAGCCAAACATCCCGCCGGCGATCGCCCCGACGAGGTAGGGCCAGAGTGGGCCCGCGGGCGCTGCGGCGTTGTCGGAGGTCGCCGGGATACTCGGGTCGGGAGCGCGCTGCCTCGATGGCTGGAAGATCTCGCCAAGGCTGCGCGGGGACGTGCTCGGGGTCATGGCCTGCTCCTCGATGGGTTGAGGACGCCCTATCGAGCGCGGCGCCTCGAAGTTGCGCGAAATCTTCGGCGCGACGCGCCGGCACGAGTGCGTGGTGCGCCCTGCCCGGCTCCCGCCCGACCACCGGCCCGGTCCGCGTCAGGCAAGCATGCGGATCCGGGCGTTCACCTGGTGCCCCATCCCGGCCATACTGGGCTGCCCACGTGTTGTTGCCGCCTCGCGCCGATCTGCTCGACGAGTTGCTCTCGGAGCTGCGCGAGGCGTTGGCGGCGTTCCTCGAGCCGTCGGAGGTCCCGCGGGCGTCTGGCTCGGCAGGCTTCGTCGTCTGGGAACCCCTGACGCAGCGGGTGTATCGGATCCTCGAGCGGCTCGAACGACTCGACGCTCCGCCGGAGGCCCTCGTGGCGCTGGCCGCTGCGTTTCGCGCCGACGCGGTCGCGCAGGGCCAGGAGCGGTTCGCGAGCTCCCCGCTCTATCCGTGGGGAATCGTCGGTCATGTCGACAGCCTCGCCGAACGGCTGCGCTACCGGCGGCTCGCCGCCGGCCACGCCGGCGCATGCAACTGCGCGCTCGTCATCGAGCACGACATGATCGACATGCTCCAGATCGACGGGCTCCAGCGGACCGGCAGCTCGGACGATCCGTACGATCCGTATGTCGATCACCGCTGTCGCCACTGCGGGACCGAGTGGCGGCGATCCGATCGTTCGACCGAGCAGATCTCGGCGTCCGCGTGGACGCCGCGTCCCCGCGCTGGGTGACGGTCACGCGATGGCGGCTGGCGCCGGCGGCTCACACCCGCTTCGGTAGCGACCTACGCCCGATCCATTCCTGCAGCGAGGCCGGCGCCATGCCGAGCAGCGCGGCGGCCGCGGCGATGCTGTCGCTCCGGCGAAGCGCGACGAGGCGACGGGTCCCTTTCTCGATGTCGAGCAAGGACTCGGCAGAATGGGTTCTCACCCAGGCGCGGTCTTCGGGCAGGAACGGGCCGGCGACCGACCAGCTCGCGAGCGCCTGGGCAGCATATTCGTCGATGATCCGCTCGACCTCGCCGGATCGGCTGCGCAGCGATGGGATCTCGATCGGCGCGACGATGAACGAGCGCGCCTCCGCGGGCGTGTGGGCGACGACCACGAGCTGGGACTGCGCGCTCGGGTGACGGAGCGCGGCCGCCACGTCGTTGAAGTCGCGCGGCAGGCGCTTGCTCCAGACGCACAGGGTGCCACTCCTCGCGGCATCGAGCGCCGCCAGCCCCGTGGTGAAGTTCTGCACGGACCTCACGGTCGCTTCGGACTCGCGCCGCTTCGGATCGCACGACACGAACGGTCTCTCGGCGCCGAACACGCGCCGATGCAAGTCGAATGCGATCGGGACGAGATCGCCGTCGCCGCAGAGCACGAGCGCAGCCCGCCGCGTCGCGGCCAGGCGCACCGCGCGCAAGGCATGATCGACGCTGTCGCGCCGGTCGGAGCGCCAGCCGAGCAGCCGCGCGAGGAAGCCGTGGAGCTCGATCGATCGCGGACTCTCGGCGAGCAAGGTGGCCTTTCCGATCCGGATCTCCACGCCGGGCGCGATCACGCCCGCGTCCCGGCGTGTGCCGTCGATGAAGGTGCCATTCTTGCTCTGGAGGTCGCGCACCACCCACGTGCGATGCTCGAAGCGGAGGCGGCAATGCGTGCGCGAGATGACACCGTCCGGGTCTGCGATTCGCATCGCGCACGTCTCGCTGGTGCCGATCGTCACGTCGGCCTCAGTGGCGCTCGGTAGCGGATACACGTGATCGGTTCCCCAGACGCGGAGCCGGACCAGGTCGTCCTCGAACAGCCAGCTGCCAGCGCTGGCATCCGTCTGGGTTCCTGCGCCCATCGTCAGCAGGTTCCCGCGACCCTCGCGCCCGCGCCGCTCGGGGCTGCCGCCTCAGGCATCGGGGGCGCGACTCCAGATCGCGAGCAGGTCGCTCGCGGCGGCGATGCGCGAGCCATCGGCGGACTCCGACAGATCCGGCCGCTCGATGATGGCGTCGTGAACGATCGGTCGGCAGCGGGTCCCCGCGACCTTGCAGTCGACCATGCGCACGCGATCGAGATCGCGGCCGGCGAGTCGGACCCCGCGGAGGTCGCAGCGCAGGAACTGGGTCTGGTGCGTGCTGCCCGCGAACGTGGTGCTCGTGATCGCCAGATCGGCGTCGCGGAAGTCGCAGTCGAGGAACGTCGCACCGCTCAGCAGCGCGTCCGTGAGATCCGCGCCCCGGAACGTGCAGCCGCGGAACGTCGTCTCGTACCACACCGAGCGGATCAGCCGGGCGGCGGTGAAGTCACAGGCGTCGAGCGTGGCGCTCGGTGCCTTGAACAGGTCCATCACGCTGCGCGCGAACTGGCAGCGCACGAACGCCGCGCGCCGCGCCGACGCTTCCGCGAGGTTCGCGTCGCGGGCGTAGACCTCGGTGAGCTGCGCGTCATCGAGCGTCGCGAACGACAGATCCGCGCGGTCCAGCGTGACCTTCTCGA
>JALZOI010000332.1 GCA_030857245.1 Myxococcota bacterium | reverse complement strand
GGCGCGGCGGGCGCGGCGGCGGCACGCTCGCGTGCCGGCTCGCGCTTCCAGAACTCGCTGCGCGCCGTCGTGGGCCTCGGCGCGAGCGTCACGCCGGTCATCCGCGCGAGCGTGCTGTCATCGAGCGTCGGCCACAGCGCCTGGATCTCCGCGAGGCTGCGCCCCATCGCCTGGAGCCGCTTGATCGCCACGACCTGCGCGAGGTGCCGCCTATCGTACAGCGCCGTCCGTCCGCGCATCGCGCTCGGCCGGCCGAGCAGCCCGATGGTCCCGTAGTAGCGGACGGTCCGGTCATCGGGCACCGCCCGGACCTGCCCGTTCCGGGGCTCGGGGAGCGCGCCGAGGCGGTTCGCCACCTCGGTCACGAGCTCTTGCAGCGTCCAGCTCTCGTCCACGACTGATATGTGACACTGTCATATGACACTGTCAATTCAAGATCTGGTGGAGACACTTCCAGTGGGGTTCCGCGGCCACGTTTCGTTACTCTGGGAGTCCCGGGATGACGTGCGATCAGCAAGTTGCACTGGCACGGCTCGTGGACTGACGGAGGACCCGCCGTGTCTCGCATCCTGATCGTCGACGACGACCGCTCCATCCGCCGGACCCTCGAGAAGTTCCTCGGCGGCGAAGGCTACGAGGTCGCGACCGCACAGGACGCGCCCGGCGCGATCGCCGCCGCCGACGGCGCCGAGGTCATGCTGCTCGACCTCGGGCTCCCCGGCGGCAGCGGCTTCGACGTGCTCGCGGCGCTGATGGATCGCCCGCGCCCGCCGACCGTCGTCGTGGTGACCGCGCGCGATGACATGCAGTCCACCGTCAAGGCGATCCAGCTCGGCGCCTACGAGTACCTGGTCAAGCCGGTCGACATCGATCGCCTCGGCGACGTCGTCAAGAGCGCGCTCGCGAGCCGCACCACGCGCGCCAAGCTCGAGGAGTTCGTGTCGCGTGCCGCGCAGGTCCAGCAGGCCGGCGAGATCCTCGGCAAGAGCCCGCAGATCCGCGAGATCTGGAAGCAGATCGGTGCGGTCTCGACGACGCGCGCGCCCGTGCTGATCGCCGGCGAGTCCGGCACCGGCAAGGAGCTCGTCGCGCGTGGCATCCACCTCGCGTCGACGGAACGCGACTGCCCGTTCGTCGCGGTCAACTGCACGGCGCTGGCGCAGGGCGTGCTCGAGAGCGAGCTGTTCGGGCACGTCAAGGGCGCGTTCACCGGCGCCTTCGCCGATCGGCCCGGCCGCCTCGAGCTCGCCGGCAAGGGCACGCTGTTCCTCGACGAGATCGCCGAGATCCCGATGGAGCTCCAGGCCAAGCTGCTGCGCGTCCTCCAGGAGCGCACGTACGAGCGCGTCGGTGATGCGCGCCCGATGCCGCTCGAGGCCCGCGTGATCGCCGCGACCCATCGCGACCTCGCGCAGATGGTCGCGAAGGGCACGTTCCGCGAGGATCTGTACTACCGGCTGCGCGTCGTCGAGATCACGCTGCCGCCGCTGCGCGACCGCGTCAACGACATCCCCGTGCTCGTCGAGGGGCTGCTCGCGAAGATCAACCGCGACCTCGGCAAGGACGTCCGCTACGTGACGCCCGCCGCGCTCGCGAAGCTCGGCGCGCACAGCTGGCCGGGCAACATCCGCGAGCTCGAGAACACGCTGACCCGCGCGGTCGTGATGGCGAAGGGCGATGTGCTCGACGAGACGCTGCTGCCGATCGGTGCCGCCGCCGTCGCCACCGCAGGCGGCGGTGACCGCGACCACGCCGGCGAGCTACCGACGCTGCGCGAGATCGAGCGCCGCCACATCGCGCGCGTGCTCGTCCACACCGAGTGGAACAAGCGGCGCGCCTGCGCCGTGCTCGACATCAGCCGACCCACGCTCGACCGCAAGATCGAGGAGTACGGGCTGCGTCGCGAGGAGCCGGCGTGAACGGCATGCTCGGCGGGCTGATCGCGCTCGCGATCGCGGCGATCGGCACCGCGTACGCCGTGCTCGTGCTGCGCGCGGCCCCGCATCGTCGCGACAACCTCGTGTTCGGCGTGCTCGCACTCACCGACGCGGCGATGACGGCGTGGCGCGCCCTCAACGTCCTCGCCGGGGACGCCATCATCGACGCGGCGATCACGATGCCGTGCTCGATGGCGACGGCGGTGCTCGGCGTGATCACCGTCGAGTTCATCGCGGCCTTCCCGCGCCGGCCCGCCCTGCGGTGGCGGTGGCGGGTGCCGCTCTACGCGTGGGCGGCGGTCGCGATCGCGGCGATCGGGGTCGAGAGCTATCACGGCCTCCACCTGCACATCTCCCAGTGGTTGTTCTTCGCGCCGGTCACGCTGCTGATCTACGCGCTCGGCTGGCGGGCGTGGCGGAGCACCACCGAGCGGGACTCGCGCACCGTGATCGCGGTGATCTGGTTCCGCTGGGGCTTCGGCTTCGGCGCGTACTTCCTGGCGCCGGACAGCATCTTCGAGGTAGCCGTCTGGGTCGAGACGACCGCGGCGACGATGATCAGCTTCGTCGTCATCGGCACGGCGGTGCTGCGCTCCGAGCTGTTCTCGATCCGCTCGACGGTGGCCGAGGCCATGCTGCTCGCGACGATCGCGCTGCTCGTCATCGTCGGTGGCGGCCTCTCGATCTGGGCCGCGCAGACGTACTGCGAGCCCGGCACGCTGCAGCAGGCGCTGTTCGTCGGCGCGACGCTGGTGCCGCTCGGGATCGCCGGCATGGGCTATGCGCTGTATCCCCGCGTCGAACGCCGCGTGCTCGCGGGGCTCGACGAGCGGCGCGCCCGCCGGCTCAACGTGCAGGGCGACCCGCTCCCCACCGATGCCGCCGCGGCGATCGCCGAGGCGTCGCACCGGATCTCGCAGTTCGGCGATGGCTCGCGCGTCCGCTGGATGCCCGCGGCCACGATCACCGCGGACATCGCCGAGCTCCTGCGCGACGGCGCGCCCCGCCGCAGGGACGAGCAGGCGGACGTGCCGGCGTGCCTGATCGTCCCCGCGCTCGGCGTGGAGCGCACGCTCGTCGGCGCCTTCTACATCGACGACGGCGTGATCGATCGCGACACGTACATCGTCGCGCGCGATCTCGCCGCCCGCGTGGCCCTCGCGGTCGAGCGTGACGCCGCCGTGCTCGCGCTCGACGACGCGCGCCGGCTCGCCGCCCTCGGGCAGTTCGCGGCGGCGGTCGCTCACGACATCCGCACGCCGCTGACCTCGATCTCGCTGAACGTCCAGATCCTGCGCCGCAAGCTCCAGCTCTCCGACGACGATCGCGAGCACCTCGACATCGCGCTCGAGGAGCTCGCGCGGCTCGATCGCTCGGTCGGCGAGATCCTCGACTTCGCGAAGCCGGTGAGGCTCGCGTCGCAGGCGATCGACGTCGACGAGCTCATGGAGACCGCGGCGCGCGGCCTGTCCCCGGTGCTCTCCGAGAAGGGGGTCGCGCTCGAGCTCGGCTCGACCGCCGCGAGGGCCGGCCTCACCGTGCACGGTGATCCCCAGCGGCTCCGCCAGGTCCTCGTCAACCTCGTCGACAACGCGGCCGACGCGTCCGCCCGGGGCGCCACCGTCACGCTCCGCGCCTCGGTCGCCGAGGACCTCGTGTCGATCGAGATCGAGGATCGCGGCCGCGGGATCGGCGCCGACGATCTCCCGAAGATCTTCGACCCGTTCTTCACCACCCGCCCCGACGGCACCGGCCTCGGCCTCGCGATCTGTCACAAGGTCGTGCGCGCCCACGGCGGCAACATCAAGGTCCGCTCCGTCCCCGGCGCGGGGTCGACGTTCACCGTCCTGCTGCCCGCCGCCTGACCGTCAGGGCGGGTCCGAGCGCGTCAGCGGGCGTGGACCGCGAGGCGATCCATGCCCTCGGCGAGCTCGAAGTCGCGGGCGCTGATCCCACCGGCATCGTGGGTCGTGAGATCGACGACGACGCGGTTGTACACGTTGGACCACTCGGGGTGATGGTCGAGCTTCTCCGCCACCAGCGCGCAGCTCGCCATGAAGCCGAAGGCCTCGATGAAGTTCGAGAACTGGTAGCTGCGATGCAGCTTGCCCTTGTCGAGGCTCCACTCCGGGAGCTTGGAGAGGCGCTTGCTGATCTCGTCCGGCGCGAGCTTGGTGAGCGGCATGACCCTGTGTATCGCGCGCCCGGGCCACCCGGATCGGTGGAACCGCGCTTGCGGTAACTGACTGAGATCATTGCGAGCGGCGCGGGTCACTTCGCCGACGTGGCGACCTTGCAGGTCCGGGTGTGGAGCACGATCGCATCGAAGTCATCGCCGACCTCGCCCTCCCGCGCGACCCCGATCCGCACCTCGACGAGCACGTGATCGTCGAGCCTCCGGACCGCGACCGTCGGGCTGTCGCCTTCGGTCTGCAGGCGCACCAGCTCGACGTCGGCACCACCGCAGCGCGCGGTGACGGTGTTCTCGCCCGTCGGTGGCTCGTTATCGCCACCCTTGCTCACCTCCTTGCGGACCCACGTGATCGTCAACCCCGCACCGAGGTCGTGCGGCGTGCCATCGACGAGCGGTGTGGCCTGCCCGACGAGCGGCGCGAACGCCTGCTCCGCGAGGGTCCGGTTCGCCGCGGCGATCGTCGCCTCGGCAACGGGCGCGACGAGCCGGATCTCCGGCGTCGGCGGGGCGCCCACGTACTCGAGCGTCACGTCCCCTTCGTTGAAGCGCTGGTACCCGACGAGGCACGCCGCGGCGCCCAGCTTCGGGGACCACGCGAAGCAACCCAGCACCGGATCGCCTGCGGGCAGCGTCGCGACGGTCGCGGCGGGCGTCGCCGGGTCGACCACGACGGCCGCCGAGCCCGCCCCCTGCGCCTTCGTCGTCGCGTCCTTGCCCTTGCAGGCCACCAGGGCCGCCACCACCAGCGTCGCGCAAACCACGTCCGATCGATTCATGCCCTCACCTTTCCTGGACCCGCGACGCGAGGGTCGCGTGACCGCGACGATACCGGGTACGCCGGAGCGCCGGCAACCCGGCGCGCGCCCGCCGCATCCAACCCGGCATGAGCCGACGGCGACTCCGCGAGCGCTGGTTGATCGTCCCCGGCATCGCGTGCCTTGCGATGTACCCGCTGTGGGCCCTGCGCCAGTATCCCCGGACCCGCCGCTTCGAGCGGCTCGACGCTCGCGCTCGCGCACGGGCGCGGCGGGGCCCGATCCCGCTCGACGGTGCGCGTTGCGTGCGGTGGTGGGTCCACGAGATCACGTCGATCGCCTCGGGTGCGGAGGACTACCACCTGTTCGAGCTCGAGCTCGCGACGGCCGAGCGGGTGATCGCGGGGGACGACCACCACGGCGAGCTCCGGCATCGCGGCATGCTCCCCCCTGCTCCGAGCTCGCTGGGCACCGCATCGAGCGGCCTGCTCTGGCTGTGCTGGATGATGTTCGCCAGCGGCGCGACGGTCGTCGCGCTCCTGATCTGGTGCGCGCTGTCGGGCCTCGGCGACCGGTAACGCTCGAGGGTCGGCGTAACGGTCTGTTACCCCGGTAGCCGTCGCAAGCCTGCGAAACTGCACGCGCGGCGAGCGGCATACAAGGTGCTCTTCCCCGCCGCATGTGGAACCTGGCTCGCAAGCTCCTCCTGCACGACCGGCTGCGCTTCGCGGTCGCGATCGCGGGCGTGGCGGTGTCGGTGATGCTCGTGCTGGTCCAGGTCGGCCTCTACTACGGCTTCATGGACACCGCCTCGGCGCTGATCGATGCGAGCCGCGCGGACATCTGGGTCGGCAAGAAGAGCAACGACTCGTTCGAGTTCGCGACGCCCTTCGACGAGCGCACCTACTACAAGGTCGCGTCCGTGCCCGGCGTCGAGCGCGCCGAGCGGGTCCTCATCAACTTCTCCCAGGTCAAGCTGCCGAGCGGCGGCGACCTCGGCGCGCAGATCGTCGGCGTCGATCACCAGCCCGGTACGCTGCCGATGCTCGGCCCGTGGAACGTGATCGCCGGCGAGCCGCACCGGCTCACCGAGGCGGGCGCCATCGTGATCGACAAGAGCGAGCATCCGAAGCTCCAGTTCGATCGCGTCGGCCACGTCACCGAGATCGCCGGCGTGCGCGCCGAGGTCGTCGCGGTCACCAGCGGGATCCGCTCGTTCACGACCTCGCCGATCGTGTTCGCCGACATGCGCACCGCGCGCAGCTTCATGCCGCAGCTCGGCGTCGAGCCCGTGACGTACGTGCTCGTCAAGGTGGCAGCGGGCGAGCCCGTCGCGGCCGTGCAGGCGCGGATCAATGCGCTGCCGAATCTGGCCGCGTACACGCGCAGCGAGATGAGCAGCCGCACGCGCTCGTACTGGTCGACGCGGACCGGCGTCGGTGCCGGCTTCTTCACCACCGCCGTGCTCGGCATCATCGTCGGCTTCGTCGTCGTCGGCCAGATCCTCTACAGCGGCACGCTGCAGTACATCCGCGAGTACGGCACGCTGAAGGCGATGGGCGCGCGCAACAGCGCCGTCGTCAAGGTCATCCTGTGGCAGGCGATGATCTCCGCGGCCCTCGGCTTCGCCGTCGGGGCGCCGCTCGCGATGCTGATGCGCGCGGGCATGAAGGCCGCGAACCTCACGGTCGCGCTGTCGACCGAGCTCTACATCGCGACCCTGCTGATCACCACGGTGATGTGCGCGTTCGCCGCGCTGCTCTCCATCGTCAAGGTCCTGCGCCTCGACCCCGCGTCCGTCTTCAAGGCCTGAGGAGTCCCACCATGAACGCTGCCCTCTCCCTCTCCGAGACCTTCCCCGCGGCCCCCGTGGCCCCGGCGTCGCTCGCTCGCATGGTCGACGTCGGCAAGACGTACGGCACCGGCGAGCACGCGGTCGCCGCACTCTCGAACGCGACGCTCGACATCCGCGCCGGCGAGGTCACGCTGATCGAAGGCCCATCGGGCTCCGGCAAGACCACGCTGATCTCGATCCTCGGCCTGCTGCTGACGCCGACCGCGGGCGAGGTGTGGCTCGAGGGGCGCAACGTCGCCGGGCTCGGCGAGCGCGAGCTGCCGGGGCTGCGCGCGCGCAACTTCGGGTTCGTGTTCCAGGGCTTCAACCTGTTCCCCGCGCTGACCGCGCTCGAGAACGTGGCGATCGCGATCCAGATGAAGGATCCCGGGGCGAAGCAGCCCAAGGCCGAGGCCCGGCGGCTGCTCGAGCTCGTCGGGCTCGGA
Source organism: Myxococcota bacterium (assembly GCA_030857245.1). Taxonomy (GTDB): domain Bacteria; phylum Myxococcota_A; class Polyangia; order Haliangiales; family Haliangiaceae; genus JABFXX01. Next base: position 616 of record JALZOI010000332.1, on the reverse strand, counting down.
CCGCGGCTCCACCACCTGCCGGCCGATCTGTCGGGAGGCCAGAAGCAGCGCGTCGCGATCGCGCGCGCGCTCGGCGGCAACCCGCCGATCCTCGTCGGCGACGAGCCGACGGCGGCGCTCGACACCAAGACCGCGCTGTCCGTGATGGAGCTGCTCCGCGAGCTCGCGAGCTCGCACGGGCGCGCCGTCGTCGTCGTCACCCACGATCCACGTCTCGAGCGCTTCGCTGATCGCGTCGTCCGCGTCGAGGACGGTCACATCCAGGCCATCGATGCCGCTGCAAGGAGCCACGTATGAACAAGCTGCGCTATCTCGCCCTCGCCCTCCCGCTCGCTGCCGGCTCCTATCTCTGGCTCGGCCGCGACACCCCACCTGCCGCGGCGACCACGCTGGTCGCGCGCCCCGCCGTGCTCGTCGCGCCCGGTCGCGTCGAGCCGCAGCGTGACGTGGTCCAGCTCGCCTTCGAGGCGCAGGGCCGGATCGCCGAGATCCTCGTCGATGAGGGCGCGGCCGTGAAGGCGGGCGACGCCCTCGCGCGGCTCGACGACCGGCTCGCGCGCGCCCGGGTCACCGCCTCCGAGGCCGGCCTGGCACAGGCGAAGGCGCGGTACATGAT
>JALZOI010000973.1 GCA_030857245.1 Myxococcota bacterium | reverse complement strand
CGCGAGGGGGGCGTGCGGCGGGTGGCCGCCGAGCCCCGCGGCTGCAGCCGGCGGAGCGCGCGCCGGGTATGCTCCACGGATGGAACGCAGTGGTGAGGTGCTCCAGTACTGGTTCGGCGAGCCGGCGACCGAGATCGCGGCGCTGCGCGCCAAGGTCGCGCGATGGTTCGTCGGTGGGGCCGAGCTCGACCGCGAGATCGTGGCGCGCTTCGGATCGCTGGTCGAGGACGCACTCGCGGGCCGGCTCGATGCGTGGGGCGCGACGGCGCGCAGCCGGCTCGCGCTGATCCTGCTGCTCGATCAATTCACGCGCTCGGTGTATCGCGATCAGCCGCAGATGTACGCCGGCGATGCAACCGCGCAGGCGCTCGCGATCGAGGCGCTCGACGCCGGCGCCGCCGCGGAGCTCGGCGTCGAGGAGCGGCTGTTCCTGCACATGCCGCTGCTGCATGCGGAGACGCTCGCGCTCCAGGACCGCATGCGCGTCGAGGCGGAGCGGCTCGTCGCGGAGGCGCCGGCGTGGTCGCAGCCGGTGTTCGCGATGAGCGTCGAGCAGGCGGGCAAGTACCGCGACGTGATCGCGCGGTTCGGGCGGTTCCCGCACCGCAACGCGATCCTCGGGCGTCCGAGCACGGCGGCCGAGGAGGCGTTCCTCGCCGACTGGAAGGAGCGCCAGGCTCCGAGCGGCCTGCCGCCGAAGGCGTGAGCGCGCAGGCGCGCGGCCTCCTCATCCTTCCCGGGCGGCTGCGGCTATAGTGCGGCCGTGCGCGAGATCGAGGACCGCCTGCACGCGGCCCAGCCCGGGACGATCGAGGCGGAGCTCGTCGCGATCGCGCTCGAGGCGACCGGCGCCGAGCACGGCGCGCTGTTCGTGTGGGACAAGGAGGCGAACGGGCTCGCGCTCGTGCACCACGTCGTCGGCGGCGTCACCGTCACGCTGCCGCGCCTGGTCAAGCACGGCGCCCAGGCTGGCATCGCGCTGCACGTCTTCGACGACGGCGTGCCGTACCTGTGCCCCGACACCTCGCGCGATCCGCGCTACACCCGCTACCTGATCGACGTCGGCTCGATCGCCGCGGCGCCGCTGCAGTACCAGAAGCGATCGATCGGCGTGCTCACCGTCTCGATGCGCGATCCGCGCGCCCTCACGGCGGCCGCGCTGCGCGCGCTGACGGCGATCGCCGAGGTCGCGGCCCCCCTGCTCCGCCGCGTCCAGGTCGACAAGCTGTCGCGCGCGGCGACCGGGCGGCCGCTGATGATCAAGGGGCTGTCGCCGGCGTGGCACGAGGTCGAGCGCAAGATCGAGCTCGCCGCGCCGACCACCGCGCCGATCCTGATCCGTGGCGAGAGCGGCACGGGCAAGGACCTGGTGGCGCGGGCGATCCACTGGAACAGCCGGCGCGCCGAGCAGCCGTACATCGTCGTCAACTGCGCGGCCATCCCGGAGACGCTGCTCGAGTCGATCCTGTTCGGGCACGTCAAGGGCGCCTTCACCGGCGCGAGCTTCCACAAGGTCGGCGAGTTCCAGAAGGCCAACGGCGGCACGCTGTTCCTCGACGAGGTCGGCGAGCTGCCGGTGATGCTGCAGGCGAAGGTGCTGCGCGCCGTCGAGCAGGGTGAGGTCCAGCCGCTCGGCTCGAACGATCCGCCGGAGCGCGTCGACGTCCGCCTGGTCTGCGCTACGAACCGCGACCTCGAGGCGATGGCGAAGCTCGGCACGTTCCGCGACGACCTGTTCTACCGGCTCAGCGTGATGACGCTCGATCTGCCGGCGCTGCGGAGCTACAAGGACAACCTCGAGACGCTCGCCAACGTGTTCCTCGAGCAGTCCTCGAAGGCGCACGGCAAGCCGACGCCCCGGCTCGGCACGTCGGTGCTCGCGCGGCTGGCGGCGTACGATTTTCCCGGCAACGTGCGCGAGCTCAAGAACACGATCGAGCACGCCGTGATCCTGTGCACGGGCGACGAGCTGCGCGTCGAGGATCTGCCGCGTCCGCTGCAGCACGGCAGCAAGTCGCGCGCCCGCGCGCCGCAGCCCGTCCAGCTCACGCTCGACGAGGTGCGCGAGACCTGGCTCGAGCCGCTCGAGAAGCAGTACCTGACCGACCTGCTCGCGAAGCACGCCGGCAACGTCAAGACCGCGGCCCGCGCGGCCGGCATCAACGCGGTGACCCTCTACCGGCTCCTCAAGCGGCGCGGCCTCCACGTCGGGCGTACCGTCGGCCCGAAGCCGGACTGAGCGCGCCCGAGCCCCCTAGTACCCGGCCACAGGGGTTTTGACCTGTTCACGCCGCGGCCTTGATGGCGCGAGCCAGCGCGTGGCCGGCTGGACGCGGATACGCGCGGCCGAGCTTCTCCCGCGCACGCTCGACCGTAAACA
>JALZOI010000972.1 GCA_030857245.1 Myxococcota bacterium | reverse complement strand
GAGCATCGCCACGAACGCCCGGCGCGTCGGCGGTCGCCAGCTGCGCGCGGGCTGATCGTCACGAGCCTCGCGATGCCGACTCACGGCGTGCACTCCGGTGCATCGAAGCCCTCGACGAGCTCCTTGAGCGTCAGCTTCGCATTGCACGGATCCTCGGTGACCTCCGCGGTCGAGCGCATCGAGGTGCCGTTGACGTCGCCGAGATCGTCGGTGACGCCGGGCGGGACCTCCTTCGCGTTCGCCGCGATCGCCTGGACGCCGGCGGCCTTCGCGACGGCGGCGGCGTCGAGCAGCTGCTGGTTGAACCACGCGACGAAGCTGACCGGGTGATAGTGGTAGACGACGCCGTCGGGGGGCAGCCGCGCGTGGGCCGCGATCCGGTCGTCCCACCACAGCCCCGGCGTGATCTGCTCGGCGACGAGCGCGTCGATCTCGTCGGGCTTCATGGCCTTGAAGTCCTTCGGCAGCCGCAGCGCCTCGCTCCAGCTCGGCTCCGCCGTCCACTCGGAGACATGGAAGGCGACGAGGTAGTGCGTCGCCGCCGCCGAGCCGCCGCCGTAGAAGCTCGCGAGCTCCTGCCGCGACAGCAGGCCGTCCCTGTTGGCATCGATGATGTCGTTGACGCGCGACGAGTCGCTGAACCGGCCGCCCGTCGAGCCGTCGACGATCTCCCACGGTGACCCCGGGTACTCCTGGAACAGATCGGACGCGGCGAAGATCTCGACGTGGACCTGCGCGCGCGACAGCTCGGCGGGACCGGCCTTGCCGACGTGCCCGATCACCGTGCCGGCCTCGATCGGCTCGTCGAGGAGCACGGTCGAGCCCGGCTTCGCGGCCTTCCACAGCTCGCTCTTCGCCATCCACGCGAGCGGCGGTGCGGTCTTCGCATCGTCGGCGAGGTGCATGTACAGCGAGTAGAACTCGACCTTGCGGCTACCGAGCGCCATCTGGTGGCGGAGCAGCACGAAGTTGACGGAGCCGACCGGCGAGTCCGCGCCCATGCGCGCGGCGACGAGGCGGCCCGGGAACGGCGCGAACACCTGCGCACCGTCACGCGCCGCGAGGTGGACACCGCCGTGCCACAGCCGGGCCTCGCCCCACGGGCCGACGGGGAAGAACCCACCATCGGCGCGCTGCTCGTTCATCTTGTAGAGCAGCTCGGCGGCCTCCTTGAGCTGCGAGCTCTGCTGCGGCACGATCGGGCGCGCGTTCGGCAGCGCCGTGGCGTCCTCCTTCGGGAACACCGGGAAGCAGAGCTCGCCGCGCAGCTTGCTGCAGAACTCCTTGAAGTCGAAGTAGCCCGGATCCCACTTCCCCGCGGTCAGGTGGTAGTGGCCGAGGTAGCCCGAGAACCCGAACGACGCCGCGGTCGGCATCGTGTCCCAGTTCTGGACGCCCGGGCTCGCCTGCGGATACTCCGCGGGCAGGTTCGGCAGCAGCCGCAGCAGCGCGCGGCACAGCCGGTTGAGGGCGTCGTACTGCGCCGGCGTGTAGTCGTACGCGAGGTACGTGTGCCCGTTGATCTTGCACGGCTTGACGTCGCGCGTCGGGCCATGACGACCGCCGCTGTAGTAGGTCGGCTCCTTCTTGGCGTCGCCGCGGTTGCAGAGCTCGACGCCGATCGACGCGAGGTTCCACTCGGCCGCGTGATAGGCCATCAACGCGAGATCGATCGTCTGGTAGATCGTGCCGTCGTTATCGATCAGGAAGTGACATGACAGGCCGCGCTCGTTCTGCAGGACGTTGAAGCACATGTCCGCCGACGCGCAGCCATCGTGATGGATGATGAACTGCTTGATCACCGACTTGACCGCGTCGTACGGCGCGTTCTCGCCGTTGTTCCACTTCGAGGTCCGCAGCGGCGGGCGCGTCGAGTAGCGCCGCGTGTACGGGACGGGCAGGTTGCCGTACGGCACGTGGCCGCTGCCCGAGAGCTTGCAGGCCGGCGCGCGCTCGGTCGCCGTCGGGATGCAGTACTGCGAGGTCGCGTCCCACTTCGGGCCCTCGCGCCAGTTCACGATGGGCGCGTCGGTCTGGAAGACCTGACCGCCGATGATGAGCTTGCCGGAAGGACGAAAGGACATGGGGGCTCCGACGGGTTCCTAGTGTGCCAAGAAACGCAGCTCGGTGGAGCCGATTCGCAGGGTGGTGCCGTGCTCGAGGACGTACTCGGTGACCCGCACGCCGTTGACGAACGTGCCGTTCGTCGAGCCCTGGTCGTAGAGCCGGCAGTTGCCGAAGTGGTCCATCCCGATCTGCGCGTGGTGGCCCGACGTGTAGCCGTCGTCGATCCGCAGGTCGCAGCCGGGCTGCTTGCCGATCGTGAAGCCGTGGCGCAGGCCGAGCGTCTCGCCGGCGCGTGGGCCCGAGAGGATGCAGAGC
>JALZOI010000024.1 GCA_030857245.1 Myxococcota bacterium | reverse complement strand
GAGCACGCGCGCGCCATCGCCGGCTACGCGCTCGGGCAGCTGCTCGCGCACGAGGAGCACGCGCGGGTCCGCTCGATCGCCGGAGCGCTCGGGCTCGCGCTCTACGGCGACCTCCAGGTCGGCTACGCCGAGGCCGATGCGTGGGGGCATGCCGCGGCCTTCCTGCGGGACTACCTGATGGGCGCGCCCCCGAGCCGCACCAACCCGGAGGGCCAGCCGTGGAACTACCCGGTCCTCGATCCGGATCAGCTCGACGGCGCGGCGCGCGCGCTGCTCGTGGCGCGCATCGACAAGGCCTTCGCCGAGTACGACAGCGTCCGGATCGATCACCCGCACGGGCTGGTGTGCCCGTGGGTCTATCGCGCCGACGCCGAGGACCGCGGGCGCGCCGTCCGTGCGGGCGCGCGGCTGTTCGAGTCCCCGGATCTGCCGGATCACCCGCGCCTCGCGCACTACGCGATCGCGACCCCCGACCAGCTCGATCGCGCTCGTCCGCGCCACCACGACGCCTGGGTGACCGACCTGCAGCCCGAGCAGATCGCGCGCTACGCCATCCTGTTCGATGCGATCGCCGAATCCGCGGCGCGCCACGGCCGCTCGCGCGACGACATCAGCTGCGAGGTGCTGAGCACGATGCCGCTCCCGCTGTCGCGCGTCCTCGAGCGTCACCGCCTCGGTCGCTGGCGCGTCACCCAGAAGGCGAACCTCGACGATCCCCGCGACGTCTATCGCAGCGAGAACGCCGCGCGCGAGGACTGGGTCATGCTCGGCAACCACGACACCGCGCCGGTGTTCGCGCTGATCGCCGGCTGGTCACCCGCCACTCGCGAGAGCTGGGCGCGCCACCTGACGCACCGGCTCGGCCTGCGCGAACCCTCGCAGCGCGCGCGGCTGGCGCACGATGACGGCTTCGTCGCGTCGGCGATGGTCGCCGAGCTCTTCCTGTGCCCCGCGGAGAATGTCTCGATCTTCTTCGCGGACCTGTTCGGGTACGTCGAGCGCTTCAACGCGCCGGGCACGGTCTCCGACGAGAACTGGTCGCTCCGCCTGCCGCACGACTTCGACCAGCTGCACGCCGCCCGGCTCGCTCACCGCGCCGCGCTCGATCTGCCGCTCGCGTTGATGCTCGCGCTCGAGGCGCAGGGCTCGACCTCCGGCCTCGCGGCGCGCCTCTCGCCCTCGCACCGCGGGCCGTAGCTCGCGTCAGCGCTGGCGCTGAAAGTAGACGGCGCCGAGCGGCGGCAGCAGCACGTTGATCGAGTGCTCGCGGCCGTGCGCGCGCACCGGCGTGGTCTCGACCGCACCGAGGTTCCCCTGACCCGAACCGCCGAAGTCGGCGCCATCGGTGTTGAGCAGCTCGCGGTAGACGCCCGCCGTCGTCGTGCCGATTCGGTAGTTCGCGCGCGGCTCCGGCGTGAAGTTGAGCGCGCACACCACGCGATCGCCGTCGCGCGCGATCCGTTCGTACGTCAGCACGGACCGCTCGGCGTCGTTGGCGTCGAGCCACTGGAAGCCGCCCGGCTCGGTGTCGAGCTCGTGGAGCGCGGGGATCGAGCGGTAGAGGTGGTTGAGCGTGCCGACGAGGAGCTGGATCTGGCGGTGCGGCGGATCGTCGAGCAGGTGCCAGTCGAGCGAGCCGTCGTGGTTCCACTCGCGCCACGGTGCGAGCTCGCTGCCCATGAACAGCAGCTTCTTGCCAGGCTGGCTGTACATGTACGCGTAGAGCAGGCGGAGGTTCGCGAACTTCTGCCAGCGATCGCCGGGCATCTTCGCGAGCAGCGAGCCTTTGCCGTGCACCACCTCGTCGTGCGAGAGCGGCAGCACGAAGCGCTCCGAGAACGCGTAGAGGCCGCGCATCGTGAGCTGGTCGTGGTGGTGACGCCGATGGATCGGATCGCGGTTGAGGTACGCGAGCGTGTCGTGCATCCAGCCCATGTCCCACTTGTACGAGAACCCGAGGCCGCCGCGGTCGACGGGCCCGCTCACGAGCGGCCACGCCGTGGACTCCTCGGCGATGGTGACGGTGTCGGGCTGCTCGCGGCCGATCGCGGTGGTCAGGCGCTGCAGCAGCTCGACGGCCTCGAGGTACTCGTTGCCGCCGCGCTCGTTCGGGATCCACTCGCCGGGCTGCCGGCCGTAGTCGCGATACAGCATCGATGCCACGCCATCGACCCGCAGGCCGTCGAGGTGGAAGCGATCGAGCCAGAACAGCGCGCTCGAGAGCAGGAAGCTCCGCACCTCCTGCCGGCCGAAGTCGAAGATCGAGGTGTCCCACTCGGGGTGGAAGCCGAGGCGGCGATCGGCGTGCTCGTACAGCGGGGTGCCATCGAAGTAGACGAGGCCGTGCTCGTCCGTGGGGAAGTGCGCCGGCACCCAGTCGAGCAACACGCCGAGGCCGGCCTCGTGGAGCGCGTCGACGAGCGCCATCAGATCCTCGGGCGTGCCGTAGCGCGACGTCGCCGCGAAGTAGCCGGTCGTCTCGTAGCCCCACGAGCCGAAGAACGGGTGCTCGGTCAGCGGCATCAGCTCGACGTGGGTGAAGCCGATCCGCTTGACGTGCTCGACGAGCTTCGGCGCGATCTCGCGATACGTCAGCGAGCGGTTGCCGTCCTCGGGGACGCGCATCCACGAGCCGAGGTGGACCTCGTAGATCGACATCGGCGCGCCCGGCGCGGAGACCTGGCGCCGCCGCTTCATCCACACCTCGTCGCGCCACGTGTAGCTGGTGGTCCACACGACCGACGCGGTCCCGGGGGCCACCTCGTGGCGGAGCGCGAACGGATCGGCCTTGGCGACGCTGTAGTCGCGGACCTTCGACGTCACCTGGTACTTGTAGAGCGCGCCGCGTCCGACCCCGGCGATGAAGCCTTGCCACACGCCGCCCTCGGCGGTGCCGATCTGCGCGAGCGGCGCGACCCCCGGCTGCCACGCGTTGAAGTCGCCGATCACGCTGACCTCGCGGGCGTTCGGCGCCCACACGGCGAACCGCGTGCCCTTCACGCCGTCGACGATCGCGGGATGCGCGCCGAGCTTCTCGTACAGCTTCGGGTGCGTGCCCTCGCGCATCAGGTGCGCGTCGAGCTCGCCGAAGGCTGTCGCGGGGTCGGCCTTGCTCATGACTTCCCGGGGAGCAGAGCGAGTAACCCGCGCAACGGGATCTCCAGCCAGTCGGGGCGGTTGTTGAGCTCGTAGCCGATCTCGTAGATGCACTTCTCGAGCAGGAAGAACTCGAGCAGCAGGCCGAGGTCGGTCTCGTTCGTCGGCACCAGGCGGCTGCCCCGCGCGCGATCGAGGTAGCCGCCGAGGAACGACGCCGACACCCAGTCCGACCAGGCGTGCGCCCACGGCTGGAGCAGCGGCAGGTCCTCCTGGCGCGCCCGACCATCGCGCAGCGCCGCGACGCTGGCGTACTGCAGCGAGCGCAGCATCCCGGCGACGTCGCGCAGGGGCGTGCGCTTGAACCGGCGCTGCGACAGCGGCCGGCCGGGCTCGCCCTCGAAGTCGATGATCACGAAGTCCTCGCCGGTCCACAGCACCTGGCCGAGGTGGTAGTCGCCGTGGATCCGGATCCGCATGACGTCGATCCGGCGCTTCGTGATCCGGGCGAGGGCGTGATCGATCTCGGCCTCGCGCGGCAGCACCTGCTCGGCGGCGTGCCGCTGCTCGGGCGACAGCAGGTCGAGCCGGTGGCGTAGCAGATCGAACGTGCGCGCCATCAGCGCGCTCACCGAGCCGTAGATCGACTGCTGGTGCATGATGTCGTAGGGCTCGGGCACGAACAGGGGATCGTTGGCCTCGCTCGACAGCACGACGTGCAGCTCGGCGGTGCGCAGCCCGAGCAGGCGGACGCGATCGATGTACGCACCGACGCGGTCGATCACGGTGTCGGTCGGCGCCGAGCGCGACATCTCGAGCACCGAGCCCGAGCGCGCCGGCGGATCGCTAGGCCGCGACTTGTCGGCGAGGACGTGCTCGGCGAGGACGTGCTCGAAGTACCGGTCGAGCGAGCTCATCGTCAGCTGCCACGCGTCGCCCTGGTTGGGGATCAGCTCGAACAGCGTGCCGAGCGTGCTCGCCTCGCGGCCGGGCTGCCGGTACTCGAGGACGCCGGCGAGCTTCGGGACGCCGCGGTAGTCGGGTGCGCTGGTCGCGAAGAACCGGGCGATCTCGAGCTCGGCGTTCGGGCCCTCCTCGATCGCGCGGAACATCTTGAGGATGAAGCGATCGCCGTAGAGGATGCCGCTGTTGCTCTGGTCGACGGCGGTGGCGCGCGGCATCAGCGCGGTCGGCTCGGGGATGCTCTGCAGCGCGTCGAAGGCCTCGCCGGCGACGTGCGCCTTCGTGCCGGTGCCGACCGTGCCCTCGACCATGGCGCGGAGCAGGGCGGTGTTGAAGCTCTCGGCGCACAGCGCGTCGTAGAGGACGCCGGTGACGGGGTGCTCGCCACGCCCAGGTGCATCGGTGATGCTGAGGTTCGCGATCACGAGCGCGGGCGTGCGCATGGTCTCGTGGGGCTCGGCATCCTCGGCGAACGCGACCGGGACGACGTAGGTCTCGGCCGGGCCTTGGTCGTACTCGACATTGAGCATCACGATCGCGAACCGCGCATCGCCGCCCTGCAACGAGCCCGGGCCGAAGCCGATCACGTCGGTGATCGTGACGTGCTTGCGCGTGCGCGCCTTGCCGCGGAACCACCGGCGCTGCGTGACGTAGGACAGCAGGGCGCGGATCAGCGCGGGCCGGCGCGCCGGCTCGAGCACGGCCGACCACGAGCCGCGGACGGTGAGCGCGGGCCGATCGATGCCGACCTCGGAAGTCTGCGGCTTCTCGAGCGCGAGCCAGTAGAAGTCGTGGGGCCCGAGAGAGATGAAGTAGGGCAGCTCGGTGATCTCGGGGAACCGCATGCGGCCGAACAGCTCGATCGGCACCATCGTCCGCAACCGCTCGAGGTTGAGCCGCGCGCACTGCACGTAGCGCGACAGGTTGGCGACGACGAGCACGGCCTCGCCCTCGTACTCGCGGACGAACGCGAGGACGCGCGGGTTGTCGCCCGTCATGAACTCGATCGAGCCGCGGCCGAACAGCCGATGCTCCTTGCGCTTCGCGAGCAGCCGCTTCATCCACCACAGCAGCGACGACGGGTTACTCTGCTGCGCCTCGACGTTGATCGCCTCGTAGTGGTACTCGGGGTCGATGATCGTCGGCAGGTAGAGCTTCTGCGGGTTCGCGCGCGAGAACCCGCCGTTGCGGTCCGAGCTCCACTGCATCGGCGTGCGGACGCCGTCGCGATCGCCGAGGTAGATGTTGTCGCCCATCCCGATCTCGTCGCCGTAGTAGAGAACGGGCGTCCCCGGCAGCGAGAGCAGCAGCGCGTTCATCAGCTCGACCTTGCGGCGCACCGTGAGCAGTGGCGCGAGCCGGCGGCGGATGCCGAGGTTGATGCGGGCGGCGCGCTCGGCGGCGTACGCACGGTACATCGTGTCGCGATCCTCGTCGGTGACCATCTCGAGCGTGAGCTCGTCGTGGTTGCGGAGGAACGTCGCCCACTGGCAGTTCTCGGGGACGCTCGGCGTCCGCTTGAGGATGTTGACGATCGGGAAGCTGTCCTCGAGCTCGATCGACATGAACATCCGCGGCATCAGCGGGAAGTGGAAGTTCATGTGGCACTCGTCGCCGTCGCCGAAGTAGGCGGCGGCGTCGGCGGGCCACTGGTTGGCCTCCGCGAGCAACATCCGGTTCTTGAACTTGGCGTCGATGTGCGCGCGGAGCTTCTTCAAGAAGTCGTGCGTCTCGGTCAGGTTCTCGCAGCTCGTCCCCTCACGCTCGTAGAGGTACGGCACGGCGTCGAGGCGCACGCCGTCGACGCCCATCTCGAACCAGAAGTCGATGACGCCGAACAGCGCCTCGTGGACCGCGGGGTTGTCGAAGTTGAGATCGGGCTGGTGCGCGTAGAATCGGTGCCAGTAGTACGCCTTGGCGACGGGATCCCACGCCCAGTTCGAGGTCTCGTAGTCCTTGAAGATGATCCGCGTGTCCTCGTAGCGCGCGGGCGTGTCGCTCCACACGTAGAAGTCGCGCGGCGGGGTACCGGCAGGCGCGCGGCGGGCGCGCTGGAACCACGGATGGTCCGCCGAGGTGTGGTTGAGCACGAGCTCGGTGATCACGCGGATGCCGCGCCGGTGCGCCTCGCGGAGCAGCCGGGCGACGTCGTGGCGGGTGCCGTAGCTCTCGTGGACGTTCGTGTAATCAGCGATGTCGTAGCCGCCATCCTTGAGCGGCGACGGATAGAACGGCAGCAGCCAGATCGCCGTGATGCCGAGATCGACGAGGTAGTCGAGCTTCTCGATCAACCCGTTGATGTCACCGACCCCGTCGCCGTTCGAATCGTTGAACGCACGGATGTGGATCTCGTAGATGACCGCGTCCTTGTACCAGAGCGGATCATCGGGCAACTCGCTGACGTCGTCGTTCATAGGAAGTACTCGAACTGGTTCTCGGATCGGACGAAGCGCTTGAGCTCGAAGATATGCGCCGGCAGGACGTCCGGGGCGAGCTCGACGTAGTTTCGACGGCCTCGCCACGCGAAGCGCGCGTCTCCGAGCAGGTCGTGGACCTGGTAGGTGTCGGTCTCGGCGAGGCCGAGCTCCGCGAGATCGAGGTCGACCCAGGCGCGGTGCGTGTGGTGCGGATCGAGGTTGACGATGCACAGCACCACATCGGCGTTGTCGGCGGTGCGCTTGCTGTACGCGATGACGCGGTCGTTGTCGGTGGCGTGGAAGTGCAGCGAGCGATGGTCGCGGAGGGCAGGGTGCGCGCGGCGGATCCGGTTGAGCCGCGCCATCACGTGACGCAGGCTCTCGGGGCGCGCGACGTCCCACTGCCGCAGCTGGTACTTCTCGTTCTGCGCGAGCTCCTCGAGCACGGGCCGCGAGCGTTCGCTCGCGCCCTCCGCCTCGGGCACGGTCCGCGAGCTCTCGCTGGCGCCGTCGACCTTGGGTCCGAGCCGGGGCGTGTGCTCCATCAGCTCGTACGACGGGCCGTAGATGCCGTAGTTGCTCGCGAGCGTGCCGGCGAGCACGAGTCGCTGCACGAACGCCGCGCGCCCACCGTGGACGAGGTGATCGGGGAAGATGTCGGGCGTCGTCGGCCAGAAGTTCGGGCGGAAGAAGTCGACGACCGGCGGGCGCGCGAGCTCCTCGAGGTAGCTCGTGAGCTCGGGCTTGGTCGTGCGCCACGAGTAGTAGGTGTACGACTGCGAGAAGCCGCACTTGGCGAGCGCGTACATCACCTTGGGGCGGGTGAAGGCCTCGGCGAGGAAGATCGCGTCGGGGAACTGGTCATGGACCTCGCGGAGGCACCACTCCCAGAACGGGATCGGCTTGGTGTGCGGGTTGTCGACCCGGAACACGCGGACGCCGCGCTGCGCCCAGAACACGAAGACGTCGCGCAGCGCGTGCCACAGCTCCTGCCAGTCGCGACTCTCGAAGTCGAACGGATAGACGTCCTGGTACTTCTTCGGCGGGTTCTCGGCGTACTGGATCGAGCCGTCCGCGCGCGCCTTGAACCACGTCGGGTGCGCGGTGACCCAGGGGTGATCGGGTGACGCCTGGAACGCGATGTCGAGCGCGAGCTCGAGGCCGCGGTCGCGCGCCGCCCGCTGGAAGACGTCGAAGTCGGCGAGCGTCCCGAGGTCGGGGTGCACGCTCGTGTGGCCGCCGCTCGCCGCGCCGATCGCCCACGGGCTGCCCGGGTCGTCGGGCCCCGCCGTGGGCGCGTTGTCGGGACCCTTGCGGAACGCGAGGCCGATCGGGTGGATCGGCGGGAGGTACAGGATGTCGAAGCCGAGCTCCGCGATGTAGTCGAGCCACGGCGTCGCCGTCGCGAACGTGCCATGCGCACCGGCCTCGCCGGTCGAGCGCGGGAACAGCTCGTACCACGCCGAGCAGCCGGCGAGCGGCCGCTCGACGAGGACCTCGCGCGCCGCGGCGAACTGCACGGCGAGCGAGCGATCGGGCGCGGCTGCCATCGCATCGCCGAGCTGCGAGCTCGTCGCGTGGGTCACGCGAGCGGCGTGCGGCGTGCGGTCATCGCGCAACAGCGCGGCGGACTTCGCGAGGGCGGCGCCGCGCGCGATCGCGGCATCGACGAGCAGCGCGCCCTCGAGTAGCTCGAGCGAGACGTCCGCGCCGGCCGTGAACTTGCGCTCGAGGCCGCGGCGCCAGGTCGCGAATGCATCGATCCACGCCAGCACCGAGTAGTGATAGCGACCGAGCTCCGGCAGCGCGAACGCCGCGCGCCAGGCGTCGTTGCCCACGGGAACGAGCGGGGTCTCGTGCCACGCGGCCTCGGACGCATGGCGGTGCAACAGCACGGCACTCAGCACGTCATGCCCGTCGGCGACGAGGTCGGCCTCGACCTCGAGCACCTCACCGGCGATGCGCTTGACGGGGTAGCGACCGCCGTCGACCTCGGGGCGCAGCGCGAGCGCGACGACGCGACGCCGTCCATCGTCGACAGGATCGTGGACGGCACCTCCGGGACCAGGCGCGGCTCCGCTCGGGGGCGCAGCGTGGGGCGCCGGGGCTTGGTCGGCTCTCGATGATCTCATCCACCAGCTCCGATCGGCGCAGACGTTGTACCGCGGGCGCTCACGAGCGGGGTCGGTAGCGCTCGGCGTCTTGCGCCGATCTCACGCGTGGCGCGGGAGCGCGTCAACCGCGCAGGGACTCGAGGAACGTCCTCGCCCATGCACCCGCGGTCTCCTGCCAGACGACGGCGCGCAGCGCGCTGTGCTGGGCGATGCGCTCGTCCTTCGGGACGCGCAGCGCCGCGTCGAGATCGGACGCCACGCCGTCGACGTGATACGGGTTCGTGAGCCGCGCGAGCGTCATGTGCTCGGCGGCGCCGCAGAACTTCGAGAGCACGAGCACGCCCGGATCCGCGGGGTCCTGCGAGGCCACGTACTCCTTCGCGACCAGGTTCATGCCGTCGCGCAGCGGCGTGACGAGGCCGACCGCCGCGAGCCGGTAGAGCCGCGCGAGCGTCGCCTGATCGTACGAGCGGTAGAGATAACGAACCGGCGTCCAGTCCGCCTCGCCGAAGGCGCCGTTGATGCGGCCGACCAGCGCCTCGACCTTGGAGCGCAGCTCGGCATACTCCGGCACCTCCGAGCGCGTGGGGACCGACACCTGCACGAACGACACGTGGCCGCGCCATTCGGGGAACTTCTCGAGGAGCCGCGCGAACGCCTCGAGGCGCTCCGGGATCCCCTTCGAGTAGTCGAGGCGATCGACGCCGAGGATCAGCTTGCGGCCGCCGAGCATCTCCTCGAACGAGCCGAGCTCGGCGCTCGGGGCGCCGGTCGCCGACTCGGCGAACCGATCGGGATCGACGCCGACGGGGATGACGCGCAGCCGATCCTTCGCCTGGCGCTCGGCGTCGCGACCGAGCAGCTCGCGCACCGTGTAGAGGTAGTTGTCCGCCCAGCGCTGGCACTGCAGCCCGACGACATCGAACTCGAGCAGGGCGGCCATCACCTCGGACGCCCATGGCATGGTCTCGAAGATGTCGAGCGGCGGGAACGGGACGTGGAGGTAGAACCCGGTGCGGCCGCGGTGCCCCGCGCGGCGCAGCTCGCGCCCGACCAGCATGAGGTGGAAGTCCTGCACCCAGACGTCGCTGGTCGGGCCGCCGGCCTGCAGCACGAGCGCGGCGTACGCGCGGTTCGCGTCGCCGTAGCACTGCCACTCGGAGTCGATATAGCGGACGCGGGTCGGAAAGCCGTGGAGCAGCGGCCACAGGCTCTGGTTGCAGAACCCGGCGTAGAACTGCTGGCGCCACGTCGGCGGGTAGTCGAACTGCGCGCGCGTGAAGGCATCGCCGTCCTCGATGCGCAGCCGCAGGCCGGGGTCGCGCTCGTCGCCACTCCAGCCGAGCCAGATGCCGCTGGTCTCGGTGAGCGCGGGGATCAGCGCGGAGACCAGGCCCCCGACCTCGCGCTTGCGCTCGGGTGACGGCGCCGCCGGCAACCGGTTCGACGCGACGACGAGTCGCGCCTCGCCCGGCAGCTGGGGGCCCCGCGCGACGACGAGGTTGACGCTGTCGCTCGGGCCGCTGGTGCCGATCGACGGCTGCTGCGTGCGAGCCTCGATGAGCCAGCGCAGGAACTTGTGGACGGCATCGATGGACGGCAGCCGGAGGCCGGCCTGCGTGCGGCGCGCGTGGTCGGCGACGAGGATGCCGACGTCGCCATCGCGCAGGCTGACGAACATGTCCTCGTCCGTGATGTCGTCGCCGATCGCGAGCAGCGGCGCGCCGTGCGGGCCGAGGCTGCGCAGCCACCCCAGCGCGGTCCCCTTGTGCGCGCCGCGGTGGCGGACCTCGAGCGCCTCCATCACCGGCAGCCGCTCGAGCTGGTGATGCGTCTCGAGCCACTCGTCGACGATGACCTCGGCGGCGGCGGAGATCGTGTCATGCGACTCGGGCGCGACGCTCCGCCAGTGCAGGCACACCGAGCACGACTTGCGCTCGACGATCGCACCGGGATGGCGGCTGGCGAGCGCGCGCAGCGTCGCCGCGATATCGTCGAGCTGCGGGATCGGGGGCAGCGCGGCCTCCCAGCTGCCATCGGCCCACCGCCACACGCCATGCTCCGCCGCGAAGGCCACGTTCGGGAACCGGGCCGGCAGCTCCGCGACGAGCGCGCGGGGCCGGCCGCTGATCACGCCGACCGTGACGCGCGGGAGGCCGGCCAGCCCGGCGATCAGCGCACCAACGGTGTCATCGATCAGCGCCTCCTGCGGCGTCGGCGCGAACGGCACCAGGGTGCCGTCGAGATCGAGCGCGACCACGAGCTGGGTCGCGGTGACGAGGTGTTGCCAGTCGGCGTGCAAGGCCCCGCGAACATAGGTCAATTTCATCCGGAGCGGGCCCGCTGGCCCCGGACTCACGGAGTCCTTCCGGCGCTGTGCGGCAGCGCTACCGCGCCGTCGCGACATGAAGAATCGGCAACAGGTGCATGAATCCACGTGACATGGCCATCGAGATTCGCGCTTCACGGGCGCCCGGGGCGCTCGCGCTGGAGCCTCACCAATGGTGTGCTGGTGCGGATCGTCCTGTCGTACCTGATCGACCAGGGTGCGATGGCCGTGCCAGCTACTTGAAGTCGAGGATCGACGGGCGGTCGGTGGTCGCACCGGACTCGCTCATGACCTCGAAGGGGGCGTCATCCTGCGACGTCGTCACGGTCTCGGCGCAGGGCTGCTCGATGCCGAGCTCGACGCCGGCCTGCGCGGTGAACCACGGGAGCTGTCCCTCGACCCGCGCCACGAGGGAGCGGCGGGCACCGAGCCAGTCGTCGCACCAGCGGATCACGCCGAACAGCTCGTCGCAGCGCGCGATCTCGCGCAGCAGCTTCACGACGTCGATGCCATGGCGGAGGTCGAGGACGGCGGTGCGGAACGCGCGCTCGGGATCGACCACGCGATCGACGACGAGGTTGCGCAGCGACGCGAGCGAGGCGCCGGCGCCCGTGCGGCTGGCGATGCCGTGACCCTGGAGCAGCAGCTCGAACCGGGCGCGCATCGCGGCTGCATGGGTGGCCACCTCGCGGAGCGCGTGGACCGGCGGGACGTCGCCGATCCGGTTGGCTTCCCGGGGGGCGTGCTCGCACGCCTGGGTCTCCGCACGCGAGATCTCCCGGATCAGCTTGTCCGTCAGTCGGCGACGCTCGGGGACCGCGATGGGGTGCATGGACGCCACATTCGTGCAGCACGCGTGCCGTGTTGCCTCACCGAAAAAATAGTGACGCAGCGTCGGCGCGCGGTGACCACCCGTGCGCCGACGCGCGGTCGGGCGGCTCTGTCACGTGCTCACGGTGGAGCGACGCGCGGGTGCCGGGCGGCGAACCCGGACGCGACGACCTGGAGGATCCGCTTGATGTCGGACTGCGCCCCGATCACCGCGGCGGTGCCGACCAGCTCGGAGGGCAGCCGCGCTTGATCAGCGACGGCGGGGAGGGTGCCGGGCGTCCCGACGACCACACCGGCGACCTGCGCGACGGCGAGCTCGGGCGGCGCGATCTCGGCGCCCCAGGTCGCCCCGGGCGGATAGAACAGGAACGCGTCCCACACCGGCTCGGTGAGCGACAATGATCGAGCGATCGCCGCGCCGACCCGCTTCTCGCCATCGAAGTACTGCGGGGTCACGCGGAGCGTCCGGCTGACGGCCGGGACCTCGCTGCCCTCGTCGCGATCGAGCATCGGGATCCAGACGACATACGTTCGCAGGCCCAGCTCGTCGACGATCACCTGGTCGGCCGCCCGGGCCCTACTCGCGCATCAAGCGCGAGCTTCAGGGCCCCGACCACGCACGGCCGTCAACTGGGGGACAGCAGCGTCAGGAACCGGGCCTCGCCCTGGTGCGCGTTGAAGTCGGCGCGCAGCGCGTCGATCGAGGTCGAGAGATCCACGATCTCGGCCTCGGACGCCGCGGGCACTGACTTGCACCCGATGAGACCGAGGATGATGAGCGACCGAGACACGGCTCTGAACATAGCGCGTGGCGGCTCACGATCCACCGCCGTGGCATGGGCGATGCGTCATGCCATCGACATCCGAGGCCTTGCATGAAGCTCTACTACGCCCCTGGCGCCGGCTCACTAGCCACCCACATCGTGCTGCGCGAGGCCGAGCGCCGCTTCGATCTCGAGCGCATCGACCTCGAGACCCGCCGCACCGCCAGCGGTGCCGACTACCTGTCGATCAACCCGCGCGGCGTCGTGCCGGCTCTCCAGCTCGATGGGGCCGGCAGCGAGATCCTCACCGAGGGGCCCGCGATCCTGCAATACGTCGCCGACCTCGCGCCCGAGACGCGGCTCGCGCCCGCGAGCGGCACGTTCGCCCGCTACCACCTGCAGTCGTGGCTCAATTTCCTCGCCACCGAGATCGACAAGCAGCTCGAACCACTGGGGTCACCCGTGACGCCGGCGACCTACGCGGAGCACCTGCGCAGCCGGATCGGCGATCGCTTCGCGTACCTGAACACGGTCCTCGCACATGGTGGGTTCCTCATGGGCGAGGCGTTCACCGTCGCGGACGCGTACCTGTTCGTCCTGCTGCAGTGGTGCGACAAGGCCGGCATCGACCTCGCCGCATGGCCGCACCTCGATGACTTCGAGCACCGCGTCGCGCAGCGCCCGACCGTGCAGACCGCGATGGCGGCCGAGGGGCTCGCCGCGGGCGATCGCTGGAAGCGCAGCGCCTGACGAGCCCCTGACGAGCCCCGCCTGACGAGCAGCTGACCGGCGGACGCTCAGGCCGGGGCCGACGAGCGCCGCGACGCGAGCTTCGCCCGCGTGTACGCGGCGAGCAGCTGGCCGGTGCCGCGCACCACCGCGAGCTTCGACATCGGGAGGCCCGCGAAGTCCTGCACGCCGACGCGAAACAGCTGGTGCATGCTCGGCATCAGCGGCTCGATGCGGGGGCGGCGATGGCTGTAGAACGTCCGGTACAGCGCGTGACGCAGCACGAGCTGCCAGCCCAGGTGGTGCTTCGCGACGGTGCGGCGCCAGTCGGTGAACCCGAGATCATCGTGGGCGAGGGCGTCCGCGAGGTAGCGCCCCGCGAGCGAGCCATACTCGATCGCCTGGCCGATGCCCTCGCCGGTGGCGATGTCGATGCCAGCCGCCTCGCCGACGAGCAGCACGCGCGGGGCCGCGATCTCCGCACCGGGCTCGAAGCCGCGCTCGGCGAACTGCTTCGCGCGATGATGCGTGATGTCGAGCCCGCGATCCGCGAGGTAGCCGGCGAGCCGGGTGCGGGGCTCCGCCGACGGCGCGGCGAGCTCGCGCGACCGCGGATCGCGGAGCACGTAGACACCGCGGCACATCAGCGGCTCCCCGGCGACCTGCGTCGGGAAGTCCCACGCGTAGCCGCGCAGCGCGGTGATCGAGAAGTCGAACACGACGGTGTCGCGCGGCTGGTCGACCGCCGCGGGCCCGGTGTCGAGCTCGACAGCCTGCGCGCGGAGCTCGCCGCGCGGGAACCCGAGCTGGCGACGGACGATCCCACCCACGCCGTCGGCCCCGACCAGCGCGCGCGCGGTCAGCTGCTCCCCATCGACCTCGATCGTGACGCCGTGATCGCCGACCCGGATCGCGGTGACCTCGTGGCCATCGCGAACCTCGATGCCCCGATCGACGGCGATCCGCGCGAACGCGTGATCGAACTCGATGCGTCGGACCACGACGCCCGCCCAGGCCTCGCGCGCCACCAGGGTCTCGCCGGCGACGCGCATGGCGACCGCATCGAACCGCACGCACGGGCAATCGACGACGACGCCGATCTTCTCGAGGAGCTTGAACGCGCGCGCGCCGATGCCCCCCGCGCAGATCTTCTCGCGCGGATAGCGCTCCTTCTCGAGGACGAGCACGCGACGCCGCGGCGCCACGTCATGCAGGTGCAGCGCGGTCGAGATGCCCGCGGGACCACCGCCGACGATCACGACATCGTAGTCGCGCTGCATCCGGCGACACTACTCGATCGGCGGCGTCACGCGAAGCGCCGCGAGAACCGTGCCGTCAAGGCGCAGCGAAAAACGCCGAGCGGAGGCTGGGTTACGACGCGGTGTTCAACGCCGGCAGAAACGATGCTATGAGCTGATCAAGGTAGCCAACGAGCGCGTAGCCGCATGGTGCGGCGCGGGACTCGGTCCACGGCATGCCGCGATACGAAAGAAAGGTCGGGCGGAATGAAGACCACGAAGGTCACCATCCACACCCTCCGGCAGATGAAAGAGCGGGGCGAGAAGATCGCGATGCTCACTGCCTATGACGCGACGTTCGCTCGCCTGCTCGATGAAGCCGGCGCGGACGTCCTCCTGGTGGGCGACTCCCTCGGCATGGTCGTGCAAGGGCACGACACCACGTTGCCGGTGACGCTCGAGGAGATCGCCTATCACTGCCGCGCCGTCGTGCGCGGCACCCGGCGCGCGCACGTCGTCGGCGACATGCCGTTCATGACGTACCAGGCGTCGCACGAGCAGGGCGTCAGCAACGCCGGCAAGCTCATGAAGGAAGGCGCCTGCCACGCGGTCAAGATCGAGGGTGGCGCCGCCCACGCCGAGCTCGTCCACCGGCTGGTCAACGCCGGCATCCCGGTGATGGGCCACATCGGCCTCACGCCGCAGAGCTACCACCAGCTCGGCGGGTTCAAGGTGCAGGGTCGCGACGTCGGCGGTCGCGAGCGCCTGCTGTCCGACGCCCGGACGCTCGAGGAAGCCGGCGTCTACTCGATCGTCCTCGAGGCCATCCCGGCCGACATCGCGCGCGAGATCACCGCGAGCGTCTCGGTCCCGACGATCGGCATCGGCGCGGGCGTCGCGTGCGACGGCCAGGTGCTCGTCTCCTACGACGCGCTCGGCATGGACGAGACGTTCAAGCCGCGCTTCGTGCGCCGCTACGAGACGCTCGGCCAGCGCATCAAGGACGCCGTCGGCCACTACGTCGCCGACGTTCGCGCCGGCGCGTTCCCGTCCGATGCCGAGTCCTTCTCGGTCGCCGAGAACAAGGCCACGCCGACGGCGATGGACAACCCGTACTCGTCCGCCGGCAAGAAGTAGGGGCCCCGGGCCCTCCGGAGACTGGCCGCCAAGGCCGCCAAGGCCGCCAAGGGTTCGGGCGAACGCGTCACGGACGCGCGTCGACCGCGCACGCGTTCGAAAGGACGCACGTGCGATGTTGATCGGATCCTTGGCGCTCTTGGCGGCCTTGGCGGCAATCTCTTCCGCGATGGCCGGGTCGTCAGTCCGCGCCGCGGACGACGCCGTCGTCGGGGCGGACGACGGTGCCGACGCCGGTATCCGTGAAGAGCTCGGCGATGACGTTGTGGGGAGCGCGGCCGTCGATGAGATGGACGGCGCGGACGCCGCCGGCGAGGGCGCGCAGGATGGCCGCGGCCTTGAGGGCCATGCCGCCGGTGACGATGCCGTCAGCGAGCTTGGCGCGCAGCTCGGTGGCGGTCAGCTCGCTGACGAGGTCGCCGTGCTCGATGACGCCCGCCACGTCCGACAGGTAGATCAGCTTGTCGGCGCCGACGCCACGCGCGACCTCGGCGGCGACGGCGTCGGAGTTGAGGTCGTACGCGCGGCCATCGCTGCCGAGGCCGATCGGCGAGATGATCGGGATGTAGCCCTGCGCGAGCAGCGACTGCAGGAACACGTGGTTGACCTCGACGAGCTCGCCGACCCGCCCGAGGTCGCGACCGTCCTCGCGGAGCAGCTTCTTCGCGCGCAGCAGCGCGGCGTCCTTGCCCGACAGCCCGATGGCGTGGCCACCGGCGCGGTTGAGCTGGGTGACCAGCTCGGTGTTGATCTGCTCGGTCACGCGCTCGACCACGCTGAGCTCGTCGTCGGGCGTCACCGGGATGCCGTCGATGAGCTCGCGGCCGCCGTGCTTCTCGAGCGCGCGCGTCAGCTCCGGCCCGCCGCCGTGGACGACGACGGGTGACAGCCCGATCGAGTGCAGCAGCAGCACGTCGTCACAGAACGAGAGCTTCAGCGAGTCGCGCGTCATCGCCGCGCCGCCGTACTTGATCACGCAGCGCTTGCCGCGGAACCGCGAGATGTAGGAGAGCGCCTCGACGAGCAGCGCGCGCTTGAACGCCGGGCTGTAGTTGCCGAGGCGATCGTCCTTGGCCACGCCGCCCCCCGGCGCCTCGACGAGCATCGACGTGTAGTCGGCGTTGAGCTTGACGTAGTCGTAGGAGAGGTCACAGCCGTACGCGCGCGCGGACGCTTCGCCGGAGCGCAGCTCGACGTCGATCACGACCTCGGGCTCGCGCAGCTTGGCGCGCAGCGCGACCCGGTCGAACGGCTGCGGGCCGCCGTCGTAGACCTCGATGTGCTGGATCGTGACCTCGGCGTTCGCCGGGTCGATGTCGTAGCCCTGCGAGCCGGCGCGCGAGCCGACCGTGGACAGCACGCGACCCCAGTTCGGATCGCCGCCGAACATCGCTGCCTTGACGAGCGGCGAGCCGGTGATGCTCTTCGCGATGTCGCGCGCGATGTCCTCGCTGGGGGCGCCGGTGACGAGCGTCAGGATCCGCTTCGTCGCGCCCTCGCCATCGGCCGCGATCGCCTGCGCGAGCTCGTCGAGCATGTCGACGAGCGTCGCCGCGACGAGCTCGTAGCTGGCATCGTGGCTCGTGATCATCGCGTTGCCCGCCCGGCCGTTCGCGAGCACGAACACGCTGTCGTTCGTGCTCATGTCACCGTCGATGGTGAGCTGGTCGAAGGTGGCGCGGGTCGCGGCCTCGAGCGCGTCGTCGAGGACCTCGGCGGTGATCGCGCAGTCGGTGACGATGATGGCGATCGTCGTCGCGAGCTGCGGGGCGATCATGCCCGAGCCCTTGCAGATCGCCGCGAGCGTGACCCGCTTGCCATCGAGCTCGATCGTGCGGGACGCGAGCTTGCGGGTCGTGTCCGTCGTCATGATCGCCTCGGCGGCGCGGTCCGGCTCGGCGGTGAGTTGCTCGACGCACCTCGGCATCGCCGCCACGATCTTGTGCGCCGGCATCTTCATGCCGATCACGCCGGTCGACGCGCTGACGACCTGCGCCGGCGTCACGCCGAGCGCACTCGCGGTCGCGGCGAGGACGGCGGTGACGGCCTCGAGCCCGGCGGCGCCGGTCAGCGCATTCGCGTTGCCGCTGTTGATGACGATCGCGCGCATCGCCTCGGCGGGCAGCCGGTGCTCGGCATCGACGACCGGCGCCGCCTTCGCGCGATTGACGGTGAACGCGCCGGCGCACGCGGCATCGACATCGGACACGACGAGGGCGAGGTCAGGGCGGTGCGGCTTGATCCCGCACGCCACACCGGCGAAGCGAAAGCCGAGGGGGAGCTTCATACGTGCCTCGCGAGGTGATCGAGCCCGGCCAGCCGTGGGAAGCCGAGCATGAGGTTGAGGTTCTCCACCGCCTGGCCCGCCGCTCCCTTCAAGAGGTTGTCGAGCGCGCAGGTCACGACGACGACGCCGCGGTCATCCGTCGCCACGCCGACCATGCACGTGTTGGTCCCGACGACCTTGCGCAGCGAGACCTCCTCGGCGCTCGCCGCCACGATCACCGTGGGATCGTCCGCGTAGCTCGCGCGGAACCGCTCGGTCAGCGCGGCGGTCGGGCAGGGTGCCGCGAGCCGCGCCGTGATCGTCGCGAAGATGCCGCGCGCCACCGGCAGCAGGTGCGTCGTCAACACGACCGCCGCGCGCGAGCCGAGCCGCGCGAGCACCGCCTCGATCTCGGGCACGTGCTGATGCCGCAGCACCTTGTACGCGCGAACCTCGCCGTACATCTCGCCGAGGCTCAGCTCCTCGACCGCCTGCCGCCCGGCGCCGGTGACACCCGAGCCGGCGACGACCGTGAGATCGCCGGTCACGAGGCCGTCGCGCACGAGCGGCGCGCACGCCATGATCACGGCGGTCGCGTAGCAGCCAGGATTCGCGACCACCGTGGCGCGCGCGATGTCGTCGGGGAACAGCGAGGCGAGGCCGTACACCGCGTCGCCGGTCGCGCGATGCGCGTGCGAGAGATCGATGACCTTCACCCCGGCGGCGCGCAGCGAGCGAGTCAGCGCGAGCGCGGGCTCGGGCGGTACGGCGAGCAGCGCGATCCCGCAGCCGGCCGCGAGCGCGCGGGCCTCGTCGGTGGTGACGAAGGCGAGGCCGCCGTGGGCGCGGCCGGTCAGCGCCGCCACCGGCTTGCCGGCGTGGGTGTCACTCGCCGCACAGGCGAGGCGCGCATGCGGATGCCCGGCGAGTAGCTTGGCCAGCTCGAGGCCGGAGTACCCGGCCGCGCCGAACAGTGCGACTTCCATGTGCATAGGTTGCATGGCGGCGCGCTCCCGTGAAGGCCGGCGGGCGGGTTCGGAGCGAGCCGCTGCGCTTGGCGCTGGCGAAGTCGCCCTGGTCTGCCGTAGCGTCCCGGGATGCGCGCCGGATTGCTGCTCGTCATGACGGTCGGAGCCGGAGGCCTCGGCGCGTGCGGGGAGCCCTCGCCGGCCGCCACCGTCGACGCCGCGCTGACGAGCGATGCCATGCTCGACGCCGCGGTCGAGGAGGGCGTCCCGCTGATGGGCTTCGGCGACCTCGCCGGGATGTGCGGCGTGCTGAACGATCCCGAGCTGACCGGCGCGACCCCGGTGCTGGTCCGGGACTCGCTGACGTTCGCCCGCCGGTACAACGATCCCGCGGACCGGCCGCTGCTCACGCCGGGCGGGCGGATCCTCGCGGCGACGCCCAACGCCGGCGGCAGCTCGGGGTTCTCCGAGCTGTTCGCGTTCGAGCAGCTCGCGCGCTGCGAGCGGGCCGCCCTCGTCAAGAGCGAGACCGAGATCGTCTACGACACCGTCGGCAAGATCACCGACATCCTCGTCGAGCTCGATGGCCACAAGATCGGCGTCAGCGTGGTGCGCGCGGTGGCGTTTCCTTTCGGGTCGACCTACACGGTCGAAGCCGCCACCACGATCATCCAGCGCAAGCTCGAGGACATCCAGCTGTCGTCGATGAACGTGTCGGCCGCGGATCGCTGGGTGAAGCAGGTGCTCGCGGTGATCGCGTACGACGACCAGCACGTCGAGGCGGTCGCCCAGGCGTGGGCCGCGCTCGCAACCACGGTCCGCGCCGATACGGTGCTGGTGGTCACCGCGACGCACGGCGACGATACCTTCCTCTACACGAACCAGTAGGCGGGGCGGGGCCGGGGGGGGGGCCGGGGACTAGTCGAGCTTGTCCTTGACCGCCCGGCCCGCGTCCTTGACGGCGTTGGCGGCGTCGCGCCCGGCGTCCTTGATCTTGCTCGCCGCCGCGTCGGCGGCGTCGCGGACCTTCTCGCCGGTGGTCGCCTGGTGCTCGGCGCCGCGGTCCGCGACGTCCTCGATCTTCTTCGTGCCGCGATCGATGCCGTCCTTCGCGCGGTCGGCCATGTCATCGATCTTGCTCTTGATCTCGTCTTTCGTGGACATTGAGTGACTCCCTTTCCCTACACCTCTGCAAGACATGGGCGCACGGTGACCGGGGCCCAGCACCGTTCCGGGGCGGGGCGGGGGGCGGGTCCGCACGGCTGATGCGCTGCCGCATGGACTTGGCGCCCACCTCCGCGCGAAGGGCCGCCGCGGCCGTCGGGTCGGGTGCTGTCCGGACGGTCAGGCTCCCGGCCGGAGGCGGTCGATACTCGAAGCCAGCGCATGGTCTTGCTTGACGCTGTCAGATCCCAACACTACGTTTCGCGCATGATTACAAAGACGAAGCTGCTCGCGGCGGTCCTGGGTCTCTCGTTGGCCGTTGGTCCCGTCGGCTGCAGCTCCGATGAGCCGGAGCAGACGGAGCGGTGGGCGGCCACGGCAAACACGAACGTGAACCTCGACTGGGACAAGGTGAACGAAGCGTACAAGCAGGCCGAGGGTCCCGAGGATCTCGAGAAGCGCCTCAACGAGATCTACGAGGGCGACGAGATCATCAGCGTCCACGTCGAGGACAAGGAAGACAAGACGCAGGTCGTCACTGGCTTCTTCGACAAGGACGCGAGCGGCACCGTGGAGGAGGCCGAGAAGATCTTCACGATCAAGCGTGAGGTCACCGGCGAGGGTCAGGCGCAGTACCAGACGTCGGGTCATGGCCACTACGCGGGCTATCACTCGCCGTTCATGGGCATCGCCACCGGCATGCTGATGGGCTCGATGATGTCGAGCATGTTCATGCCGGGCTACGCCGGCATGTACCGCCAGCCGTACTCGACCTCGGCGTCGCGCCTCAGCTCGATCAACGGCCAGCGCTCGAGCTACCGCGCTGCGAACCCGAGCCGGTTCTCGCGCTCGTCGCAGAGCGGTCGGTCGTACGGCGGCGGCAAGTCGTCGGGCGGCACGTCGCGCTCGCGCGGTGGTAGCCGGTTCGGCCACGTGACGCGCAGCGGCCAGGTCCGCGTGCGCCTCACGGCCTAGTGACCACGTCGCTGTCGATCGCCGAGTTGCCGTTTCACGAGCGGCCGGTCATCGAGTTGCTCGCGCTCGATCGGGACGAGCCCGATCCCGAGTATGCGGGCTATGGCTGGGCCCGGGTCGAACGGCTGTGGCTCGCCGCGGGTGACGATCTGCCGCGACGGATCGACGACGCCCTCGTGATCGCCGTGCACGCGGCCGATGACGGCGAGGCGCTCGGCGATGACATCGAGCTCGACTTCGAGATCGATGGCGAGGTCGTCGCGTCGGTGCTGGCTTCGACGTTCCTCGACACCTGGTTGCCGAAGCTGCCGCAGGACTGCTCCGCGATCGTCCTCGCGATGTGCAATCCGTTCGGCGCGAAGCTGCGGCGACCGGGCGGGCTCCGGAGCCCGTTGCACCACGGCCTCTCCGATGTCTTCGCGTGGCTCGATCTCGATGAAGGCACGCAGTCAGGAACTTCCACTCGCATCCGCCTCGCGGCCGATGCGTGGCGTATCCTTCGCCCCGTGAGTACAGAGCTCGAAGTCCGCCGCCCGAACGCCGCGATCACCGACGAGGACAGGCTCACCTACGCGGGGCTCTACCTCCTCAAGAAGCTCGATCTCAAGCCAGCCGACGGCGGCATGAAGTTCCCCGTCGTGCTGCCGTCGGAGCTGTCGCCACTCGACGAGGTCTTCCAGCAGCTCGCCGTCGACGAGTACGTTCTCCTCAACACGAAGAAGGATCGCTGGGACCTCACCAAGAAGGGCATCGCGTATCTCGGTCAGGTGATCGACGAAGCGAGCGACCTGATGGAGGAGTTCGACGACGACGACATGGAGCTGGGCGAGGTCGTCGAGGAGCTGCGCAAGCGTCGCCTCGATCCGATGCGCGCCCGCTTCATCTGGGGCTGGTACGACGGCGAGTTCGACAACCTCGTGCACTGGCAGGAGCAGCGCGGGGTCAAGCCGGTCGAGCGGATGTGGGCGTTCTACCTGATGGGCGACGAGTTCTGGAACGAGCTCGCGGCCGAGATCGAAGGCGACTGAGAGCGGGAGAAATTCCCTGGCGACGGGCGGCGCCGCCGCACACGGACATTTCTGTACGCGTCGTGGCGTGGGTCCCGCTGCGGCCCTGCGCGGTCCGGCTCGCCACCGCGCGGGCGGCGCGGCGCGTCGTTTGCACCGCGTCTGGGTGACGCCGCTCCGGGAGATCAAGCCATGCGCAGCAGAGCCAGGTTGCTGGGACATCCGATCCACCAGATGCTGATCGTGTTTCCGCTCGGCCTGCTGGCCACGGCGGTCGCGTTCGACATCGTCTACCTCGTGACCGGCAACGGCCGGTGGGCCGACATCGCCTTCTGGATGATCTCGAGCGGGCTGATCGGCGGCGCGCTCGCCGCGATCTTCGGCGTGATCGACTACCTCGCGATCCCGCAGCACACGCGCGCCAAGCGGATCGGCGCGACGCACGGACTTGGCAACATGGTCGTCATGCTGCTGTTCGTGTTCAGCTGGCTGCTCCGCAACAACGGTGATCCGATGCAGCCCGCAGCCCTCGCCATCGGGCTCTCGATGGCGGGCGCGGGCCTCGCGCTCGTGACCGCCTGGCTCGGCGGCGAGCTCGTCGACCGGCTCGCCGTCGGGGTGGATGACGGGGCGCACGTCGACGCGCCCAGCTCGCTCTCGGATCGGCCGGCCACCGACCACGAGCACGACGCCGTCGCGAGGCAGTGACCCGCACGGCTGTCCGAAGTTGCGTTCGTGGAGTCGACTCCGGACACCGCGAATGGATCCTTCCTCTTCGATGGCGCCCCGCGACGAGAGTCACGTCACCGTCGATGGCAAGCGCGGCGGCTGCGCGGGCTGCGCGAGCGGTCCGGGCGGAGGCGGAGCGGCGAGCCTGCTCCTGCTCGCGGTGCTCGGGCTGCTGACGCGCCGGCGGCGGCTCACCCGTCAGGAGTAGCTGGGATCGTCGGGGGGCGCGCCGAGCGGCGCCGGCGAGCGCGGCGAGCTCTCGAGCAGCGCGTTGGCGAGCCTGCCGAGCATCGCGATCGCGAAGTCCGGGTGATCCTCCATGACATCGAACATCGCGGCGTTCGGGATGCGGAGCGCACGGACCGGGGTGACCGCCTCGATGGTCGCGGCGTACGGGAGCTCGGCGAGCGTCTCGAGCCCGCCGATCGCGTGGCCCTCCACCAGGATGCGCGGCTCGCGCTGGGGGTGCGTGGCGCGGGCGGCACCCTCGAGGAGCACCATGGCCCCCTCAGGGAGCTCGCCGCGACGGGCGAGCAGGGCGCCGACGGGGAGCCGGAGCTCCTCGGTCGCCTGCGCGAGGGCCGCGAGCGGCTGGATGCGGCTCGTCGAGAACGGCAGCTGCTGCCGCAGCACGATCAAGCGGTCGACCATGTCGAGGCGGGTGGGCCGCACGACCGGGTGGGACAGCGCGCCGGCCGAGCAGGGGCGGTCGCCACCGAGCGCGAGCAGGCGGCGGGCGAGGGCGCGGCGCGCACTCGTCAGCAGGCTGTAGCTGTCCTCCATGATCTCGGCGAAATCCGAGGCCGCGAGCTGGAGCGTGCGGGTGTCGCTCACGGCGACGACGCGGCTCGCCGCCGCGCGGCCGGCCATCACCTCGAAGGCGCCGAACAGCTCGCGGGGCCCCCACGAGGTGTCGCCCTCCTCGGTGGCGAGCTGGCCGGCGACGACGAGCTGGATCGACGGGACGCGGCCACCCGGCGCGACGACGACCGAGCCCGCGGGCCACGTGTGATCGATGACGTTCTCGGCGATCGTCGCGAGCTCCGAGAGCTCGGCGTCGGCGAAGCCGGGGAACTGCCGCAGCACCAGCAGGCGCTGGATCGCGACCGGATCGTGGTCATCGTGGTCACGCATCGAGGCTCTCGATCGCCTGGTCGAAGGCATGGATGACGAGCTCGGAGGCCGTGATCGGTCGCAGCCGGACGAGCTCGCTGCGGAGCGCGACCAGGTTGCGCTCGGCGACGTGGTGGGCGGCGATGCAGCGCAGGGAATCGCTGGGATCGGTGAGCAGCGCGCGGATCAGATCCTCGTGGGTCGGGAACTGCGGCCCCTCGGCGCGGCCCTCGACGACCGCGAGCAACGGGACCCGCAGCTCGACGGCGACCACCTCGTCGAGGATCTCGCGGGCGGCGGCGTGGCGGCCCTCGTCGGTGCCGGTGAGCCCGTCGTGGACGCTGCGCATGTCATCGCGCGGATGGAGGATGCCGAGCGCGCGGAACCCCCGCTCGATCGCGTGGCGCTGCTTCTCGCCGAGCAGCTCCTGCAGCAGCTCGCTGCCCGGCGACGCGTCGCGGACCGCGGCGAGGCGCGTGCCGAGCGCCGCGTAGCGCGTCGCATCCTCGAGCGAGCGCCGCACGTACGCGCGGATCGGCTCGCCATCGATCTGGAGGAACGGCTGATCCGCGCGCATCCGGCCGAGCGCGCGCAGGATCTTGAACTCCGTGGTCCCGTCGGGCTCGCGCAGCAGGCGCGCGACCAGGGCCGCCGCCGCACCGCGCGTGCGGAACCGGCTGATCGTGCGGGGCAGGTGCCGACGGACGCCGAGCGAGGTGCGCGGATCGTCGAGCGCGGCGAGCAGGCGCTCGAG
>JALZOI010000331.1 GCA_030857245.1 Myxococcota bacterium | reverse complement strand
TGACCCAACTGATGCGCGCACTCACTCGTCACGAGAACTCCACGCCCGCTGTTGCAACGCGAACGAAGGCCGCGTAGTGATCACCCCGACCGCCACCGAGATTCAACAGTCGACGGGACATCGCCGGCAAGCCCGTGATCACCGCGACGCAGATGCTCGAGTCGATGACCCACAGTCGTCGACCGACGCGCGCGGAAGCGACCGACGTCGCGAATGCGATCCTCGACGGCACGGACTGCGTGATGCTCTCCGGCGAGTCGGCGATCGGGAGCTACCCCGTCGAGGCGGTCGCGATGCTGGCTCGGATCGCGAAGGTCACCGAGCCCCATCGCGAGGCCGCAGTCGCGGACGCGATCGACAGCCCACCCGACGTCGATCCGCTCGTCGAGCTGATCGCGCGCGCGGTGGCGACGACCGTGCGCCGCAGGCCGACGGCCGCGGTGTTCGTTCCGACGGAGACCGGAGCGTCGGCGCGAAGCATGAGTCGCTTCAGTATCCCCGCGTGGATCGTGGCGCTCACATCGCAACTGCCGACCGCGAGACGACTCGTGTTGTCGTACGGCGTCATGCCGGTGCACGTGCCCGGGCTCCCCGTCGACACGACGAGCTTCGTCCGATCCTGGCTGCACGCGCACCCGTGGGTTGGCGACGTCGCGGTGATCGCCAGCAGCCCGTCGCCGGGCGCCCCCGACGATCGTCACCGCTTCGAGCTCGTCGATCTCCGGATCGGTCCGACGTGAACGTTCACCCGCGGGGCGGGAACATCGCCTTCTTGGCCTCGACCAGGATCAGGATCGCGCCACCTGCGAGGGTCATGTACCCCCACCAGATCAGCGGGATCGGCGCGGTGTGGAAGATCCGGTTCATGAAGGGCACATACGTGAACAGGAGCTGGGTCAAGAGCATCACGGCCGCACCCGCCCACACCCAGTTGTTCGTGAACAGGCCGATCTTCCAGATCGGGTGACGCAGGCTGCGGCAGCCGAACAGGTAGCCCACCTCGACGACCACGATCGCGTTGATCGCGATCGTCCGCGCCTGGTCGATACTCAAGCCCTGGTGGAGCGCGAGCTCGAACAACCCGAACGCGGCCGTAGCCAGCAGGATCGACACCATGATCACGCGGAGCCCGATCGCCCTATCGAGCAGCGGCGTGGACATCGGGCGCGGCGGTCGATCCATCAGGCCCGGCTCCTTGGGTTCGAAGACGAGGCTGATGCCGAGGATCACGGCGGTCGCCAGATTGACCCACAGCAACTGCACGGGCAGCACCGGCAGCTCGGTTCCCATGACCACGGCCGCGAGCAAGACCATCGCCTCGCCGCCGTTGGTCGGCAGCGACCAGGCGACGAACTTGACCAGGTTGTCGTAGACCCCGCGCCCCTCCTCGACGGCCCCCGCGATCGTCGCGAAGTTGTCGTCGGTCAGGATCATCGCCGACGCCGAGCGCGCGACGTCGGTGCCGGACTTGCCCATCGCGACGCCGATGTCCGCCTGCTTGAGCGCGGGCGCGTCGTTGACGCCGTCGCCCGTCATCGCGACGACATGGCCGGCGCGCTGCAGCGCTTGCACGAGATGCAGCTTCTGCTCCGGGGCGACCCGTGCGAACACCGCGACGTCCTCGGCGAGACGGGCGAGGGTCTCGGCGTCCGCCGATGCCAGCTCGGCCCCGGTGACGGCGCGCAAGTTGCCATCGGCATCGCGAGCCCCCTCGAGCCCGAGCTCCGCCGCGATCGCCGACGCGGTGACCGCGTGGTCGCCGGTGATCATCTTGACGCGGATGCCGGCCTTCTCGCACACCGCGATCGCCCGCTTGGCCTCGGGCCGCGCCGGGTCGATCATGCCGACCAACCCGATCAACGTCAGCTCCCGAACATCGGCGTGAGCGAGCTGCTCGCGGTTCGCAGGGCGGCGGCTCGCCAGGCACAGCACGCGTAGCCCACGCGCGGCGAGCCGATCGACCTCGGCTCGGGCTGCCTCGACGTCGAGAGGCTGACGCGAGCCATCCGCGCCGAGCTGATCGACGCAGCGCGCGAGCAGCGCCTCGGACGATCCCTTGACGTAGACGATCGGCCCGTCGGGGCCGACGTGCAGCGTCGCCATGTACATGTGCTGCGACTCGAAGGGGACCACGTCCGTACGCGGCCAGGCGGTGAGGGCGGCGCCATCCAGCCCGGCCTTGCGCGCGACCACGAGCAACGCGGCCTCGGTCGGATCGCCCTCCACCACGAGACCGCCCTCCCCTTCGACGAGTCGGGTGTCGTTGCACAGCGCCCCGGCGAGCAAGGCCTCGCGCACGGGAGACGGGTTCGCCGTGTCGATCGGCTCGCCGGTGCTCGTGATCTCACCGGCTTGCTCGTAGCCGATGCCCTGCACCTCGTACGTCGCCCCGGCGGCGACCAGCAGCGTGACCGTCATCTGGTTCTCGGTCAGCGTGCCCGTCTTGTCCGAGCAGATCACCGTCGTGCTGCCCAGCGTCTCGACGGCGGGCAGCCGGCGGATCAGCGCCCGCCGGCGCGCCATCGTCGAGACGCCGACCGCGAGCAGGATCGTGACGGCAGCAGGCAAGCCCTCGGGGATCGCGCCGACGGCGAGCGCGACCGCCGCGTTGAACGTGGTCGACAGCGCCGCACCGCGCGCCGCTTCGAGTGCGAACATCGCCGCCGCGAGCCCTAGGATCAGCCAGACCAGGAGGCGCGACATCGCGGCGATGCGGCGGGTCAGCGGCGTCGCGATCTGATCGGTCGAGGCCATCAGCCCGGCGATCTTTCCCGCCTCGGTCGCATCGCCGGTCGCGACGACCACGCCGTGCGCCTGGCCGTACGTCACGACCGTGCCTCCGAACGCGAGGTTCGTGCGATCGCCGAGCACCGTGTCCTCTGGCAGCTCCCCCAGCGCCTTGGCGACCGGCACCGATTCGCCGGTCAGCGCCGCCTCCTCGACCTGGAGATCGCGGACGTGGATCAGGCGCAGATCGGCGGGGACCGCGTCGCCCGACTGCAGCTGGACGATGTCACCGACCACCAGCTCCGCGTTCCGGATCCGGCGCGGCGTGTCGCCGCGCACCACCGTGGCCTCCGTGACGATCAGCTGATCGAGCGCGGCGATCGCCTGATGTGCGCGGCGTTCCTGGAAGAACCCGATCAGCCCGTTCGCGAGCACCACGCCGCCGATCACGATCGCATCGACGTGATCCCCGAGCACCGCCGAGACCACCGCCGCGATGATCAGCACGAGCACGAGCGGCTGCACGAACTGATCGGCGAGCGCGCGCAGGGTCGACGGACCCCGCCGATGGACGAACTGATTCGGTCCGTCGCGATCGAGCCGGCGCGCAGCCTCGGCCTCGTCGAGCCCGGTGGCTCGGGTCTCGAGCGCCGTCAGAACGGGTTCGATCGGGAGCACGTGCCAGCGCGGGATCTCGGTCACCGGCGAACTCTACAGCTCGAGGGTTCGAACGACGACCGCGAGGAGGGTGGTTCGCGGACGCACCGGATCGCGGATCGCGTCGCTCCTGCCGTGCGCCTGCGCCCGACGAGCACACCTCGCTCGCGAACGATGTGGTCGGGTTCACGTGCTCCCGAGCAGGCAGCATGCGCCTTCGCTGGCGAGCGAACCTCAGTGCGCGTCGCCGACGATGCCGCTGCCCGACTTCACCATCGCGAGCAACGACGCGATCTGCTCACCGGTGATCGCGAGGCTGACGATGAGATCGGAGCCGTCCGCGAAGACGTCGAGCTGGTCGAAGTAGCTCGCGACGATCGTCCGGGCGAAGCCGTCGCCGAGCTGGGTCTTCAGGTAGGAGACCACCCGCGCGACGGTGGCGGGCGCGCCGAGCCCGACGCCTGCGTCGAGAGCGAGCGAGTCGGTCACGTCGAGCGACAGGTAGAACGTGCCGGGCTTCACATCGGCCAGGGTCGGAGCCTCGATCGTGACCCCATCGAGCAGCTTCGAGCGGGCGTTGACCATGATCCACATCGCGCTGTCGGTGTTGACGTTCTGCAGCGTCGCGGCGAACGTGCTCGAGGTCGCGAGGGTGCCGTTGCCGGCGGCGATCTGCGCGACGCCCTCCTGCGTCGCGGCGGCAGGCCCCATCACGATCAGGGCGGTCGTGTCGTCGAGGAACGTGAAGGCCGCATGAGATGTGCCGTCGGGGCTGGCGAGGAGCACGAGGTCGTCGACGATCGTGATCTTCGCGCCGCCCTTCTCGGCCTCCGGCACGCCTTGCTTGTCGAAGCACGACATCGCCTTGGCCTTGTCGAAACCATGGACCACGATCGTGCCGCTGAGGCTGTCGCCGTCGGGGCCCAGGCCCTTGAGCCCGATCGAGAGCGAGCCGAGGGAGGTCATGGGATCGAAGCCGCACAGCGCTTCGACGTCCCGGAGCTGGCGGAGGCCCGCGACCTGCGGTGCGACGAACTGCTTCCACAGGGCGCTCTGTCGCACGAGTGCGAAGTTCACACCGATCACGGCGTCGGCGTCGGCGGGCAAGTAGCCGAGGTCCGCTTCGGCCACGGAGCGCGACGGGATCGCGCGTGGTGCGGTCGTCGGACCGAGGGCCGGCGCGCGGGCGAGCCCATGCCCACCGCCGAAGCGGAGCACGGGAGAGATGGTTGCCTGGGTGACCGTCGCGGTGGCGGGCCCCGGGGGCGACGAGTCGCTCTGGTGGGAGGACACGAGGTAGGCGGTGGTGCCGGCGACGACAACAGCCGACGCGGCAGCAGCAAGTTTCAACATGGTCGATCCTTTGGTTGCAGAGGCATCGACACGGGAGGGGATCGGAAGCACGACGATCGCCGCGAGCACCGCCGCGACGAGATCGCGAGACGGACGCCGGTCGCGGAGTGAGCCCTCGACGATCTCGCTCAAGCTGTCGGCGAGATATCGCCTACCGCGAGACAGTCGCTGCATCACCGCCGCTTCACTCGTACCGAGTGCCACGGCGACGTCGCGGATCGACTGACTCTCGCAGTAGTAGAGCACCAGCACCTCGCGATACGTCTCCGGGATGCGCGCGAGTGCGTCGCGCACCACCCGTTCGACGTCGCCGCGAACCGCGGCATCGAACGGGTTCCCGCCCGGCGCGAGATGCTCGTCCTCCAGGATCTGCTCGCGGCGCCTGCGCTTGTGCGCCTTGCGCCCGAGGTTCCGCGCGATGCCGCACAGCCAGGGCCCCAGCCGTACGACGTCGCGGAGCCGATCGAGTTGCCGCCACGCGGCGATGAAGGTGTCCTGCGCGACGTCCTCGCTGAGACCCTGATCACCGGTGGAGCTATACGAGACGGCACAGACCACGTCCTGGTACCGCTCGACCAGATGCCCGAAGGCCTCGTGCTCGCCGCGGCGGCTGGCTTCGACCAGCTCGACGTCGCTCTTCGCGATCGTTCCCATGTCGAGCTATGTACTTCGAGCCCCCGAAAACCTGACAGGAAATCGTTCGCGAGCGATTCCGGGGGCCTACGCGGCGGGACGGACGAGACCGATCAGCGTCACCGCCACCACTCGCGGGCGAGAAAGTCGACGAGCCGCGACAACGGATCCTTCTGTTGCGGTGCCGGCGGCGCCTGTTCCAGGAAGTCGAGGAAGCGCTCGAGCGCGATCTCCAGCCGCTCGCGGGCCTTGTGATAGCTCGCGCGGCCCGCGTAGGCGCCGCCCGCCCCCACCGCGGCACCCACGCCATACACCACGGCTTCGACGGGCAGCGTCAGCATCATGGCGCCCGCGACCGCGATGCCGGCACCCGCGACGAGCGCCGCCGCGGCACCGCGCGCTCGCGACGAGCGCACCGCTCGCGTGTCGACGCGGAACCGCACGAGGATCGGGTGGGGGCCGCCGGCGACCGCGAGGACGTGCGTCTCGATCTGCAGATCGCGCGGCAGCCGGTAGGAGCCACCACGGAACGTGCGGCGGAGCGCGCTGCCGATGCTGCCGTCCGGCTCCCACACCGTGAGGTCCGGCCGTTGGCGCATGACGTGAAATCCTTGATTCTCGACGAACCGAGCCACCGCATCGCGCACGTCGACCACCGTGCCCGGCACGAACCGGCGAACCTCGACGAACCCGGGACCGAACGCGCGCGCGAGGACGGTGCTCGGCTCGGCATCTGGATCCGCGAGCAGCCCGGCGCGCGCCTCGGTGATCGCCTGGCGTAACGACGTCTTGGACATGCCGAGCTCGCCGACGATCGCCTCGAGATCCTCGGCCGAGGTCTCGTCGAGCGCGCCGTCGCGGTGCAGCTCGAGCTCCGCCGTGCGGCGAAGAATCAGCTCGACGTCGCGCCGCGAGAACTGATCCGCCATACGAGAGTCTACAAGAGCTCCGCGGGGATGCGAAGCGCCCGCGAGCGGCGGATCCGGAACCTCGAGCGTCACCCCGGAGCCTGCGCGCTGCCCTCGAACGCTCGCGCCAGCGCCTCGGCGACGTCGGTTGCCTGCGCGAAGCGTTCGTCGGCCCGCTTGGCGATCGCCGTGCGGAAGAAGGCATCGACGGCGGCGGGGAGGCTCGGGTCGAGGTCGACGGCGCTCGGGATCGGCCGGGTGACGTGGCCGAGCGCGACCTCCATGACCGTCGTGCCGTCGAACGGGCGGCTGCCCGTCAGCATCTCGAAGCAGATCACGCCGAGGGCGTAGAGATCCGCGCGATGATCGACCGTGCGCTCGGCGACGATCTGCTCGGGCGCCATGTACGCGGGCGTGCCGACCGTCGTGTACTTGTCGGTCAGGCTCGGCGAGTCCGGTGCGGGATGGAGCAGCTTGGCGAGCCCGAAGTCGAGCACCTTCACGAGCGAGCGCGGCGAAGCCGCGTGCCTGCACAGGAAGATGTTCTCGGGCTTGAGGTCGCGGTGCACGATGCCGGCGTCGTGCGCCTCGAGCAGGGCCTCGCCGACTTGCGCCGCGATCGCGAGCACCTCGGGCCACGGGAGCTGGCGCTCGCGTTCGAGCCGCTGGCGCAAGGTCTCGCCGACGAGCAGCTCCATCGCGAGGAACGGCGCACCGCTCTCGACGTGGCCCGCGTCGAAGTACGTGATGGTGTGCGGCGAACAGAGGCTCGCGGCGATGCTCAGCTCTCTGCGGAACCGCCGGAGCGCGACGTGATCGAGCTCGACCTCGTCGTGAAGCAGCTTGATCGCGACGTTCCGGCCCATCTCGATCTGCTCGGCGACATACACCGTCGCCATCTCGCCGGCGCCAAGCTCCCGCAGCAGCCGGTACCGGCCACCGAGCACGGTGCCGAGCCTTGGATCGTCGGCCGTGACCGGGAGATCGAACCGCGTCTTGCCGGGGGAGACCACGGGTCGTGCTACGAGCACCCGGCATGCCAGCTGCGGAGCCTCGCTCCCCGGGGCATTCTGCCGGGATCGCCGCGCCTGCGACCCGCCGGGGACCGGAGCGGTTCGCACCTGTAGCGATCGTGCGACACGTGCGGACCGCGGACGGAGACGTGCTGTCTTCCACATCGCAGCACGTGCGTCCGCACCTCGCCGAGGTTGCCGGCGTTCGGGCCGTGAGCCGCTCACGCCGACCCCGGGATCGAGGATCGCGGTCGTCCGGCAGGACCCCTGGCGCCCAGATGATGCGAGGAGCTCGGCCTCCGACGCGAGCCCGCCGCTGGCGAGTGCCGTGGCGAGCGCCGCGGCCGCGTCGGGGCGGGCGCCGGCGCGGAGGCGATCAGGTGCTCGTCATGTCAGCGCTGTCCAGTGTTAACGGCGGACGTTTTCCGTCGTGATCTGACGGTCGACCGATCACGCCCGCTGGCGGCGTGATCGGCTGGTCTTCGCCGGCGGGCGATCTGGATCGAGCTGGTTCTTGT
>JALZOI010000971.1 GCA_030857245.1 Myxococcota bacterium | reverse complement strand
GGGTGGCCCCGATCCGCAGGCCCAGGCGGCGGCGGCGAAGCAGCAGCTCGAGGCCGAGCAGCAGCGGCTCGCGCGCGCCGAGGAGCTCCGCGGGCAGGCGCGGATCGCGCTCGAGAAGCTCCAGCAAGCGCTCGCGAAGCACGCCGATCCGCGACCGCCCGCGGCCGACGCGGGCCAGCGCCTCGACGAGCTCCGCAAGCTGTTCTTCTCCGTGATCGAGCACCTCGAGCAGCTGATCCGTGATCAGGGCGAGACCCGGGATCAGACGTCGGCGACGAGCGGCCAGGACGAGTTCGCCCGCGCGCCGAAGCTGCCCGGGCTGATCACGCGCGAGGAGGAGCACGCGGCGATGGCCAAGGCGATCACCGAGGCGCTCGCCGCGCAGGCCGACGCCGCGGCCCAGGCGCCGCCGCCGCAGGGCCAGCCCCAGGGACCTGACCCGAAGACGCTCGCGGCCGCGGCCGACGAGGTCCGGCTCGCCGGTGGCACGATGGCGGATGCGCGCGGCACGCTGGTCAAGGCGCGGGACGCCGCGGCCTCGAGCGAGAGCCTCGACCCCGCGGTCAAGAGCCAGGCCAAGGCCGTCGAGCACCTCGAGAACGCGCTGCGCCTCCTGCAGCCGCCGCCGCAGAACGACAAGCAGCAGCAGGATCAGCAGCAGCAGCAGGATCAGCAGCAGCAACAGGCCCAGCAGCAGGACCAGCAGCAGCAGCAGGGCGCGGGCCAGGCCGCGCGCGATCAGGACGCCGAGCAGCAGCGCAAGCGGCGCGAGCGCGAGGCGGCCTCCGACAGCGTCGAGAAGGACTGGTGATGCGCAGCCTCTGCTCTCTGGATGTTCGTGGGGGTGTCGGTCGGGGCGTCGGCCCCGTGGCGATCGTGCTCCTGCTCCTGCTCGTGCTCGGCGGCGTCGCGCACGCCCAGGCGCCGCGCGCGCAGTTCCGGCTCGAGGACGCGCCCCACGTCGACGTGCCGTTCCACGTCGACCTGCTCGTCGAGGGCTTCGAGGAGGCGCCCCCGCCTGCGCCGCCCCCGCTCCAGATCCCGGGCGCCACGGTCTCCTGGATCGCCGCGCAGCCGAACGTCTCGCGCAGCATCCAGATCGTCAACGGCCGCCGCGTCGATGCGACCCGCGTGACCTGGGTGATGCGATGGCGCGTCCTCGCCACCCGGCCGGGCCTGCTGAAGGTCCCGTCGCTCACGGTGACGCAGGGCGCGAAGTCGGCGACCGCACCCGCCGGCGAGATCCAGATCGACGTCGTGCCGCTCGCGGACGACATGAAGCTCGAGCTCGAGCTGCCCGCACGGCCGGTGTTCGTCGGGGAGACCGTGCCGCTGCGGCTGGTCTGGCTGTTCCGCCGGCAGCCCGACGATCCGGCGTTCACGGTGCCGCTGATGAGCCTCGACACGTTCACGATCAGCGCGCCCCCGATCACCAACGCGCGCAACGTCCTCGACTTCGACGTCGGCACGAAGACGATGAAGCTGCCGTACGTGATCGATCGGCACACCGTCAATGGCGTCGAGTACAACCGCCTCGTCGTGGAGTTCTTCGCGGCGCCGCGCACCGCACCGCCCGGCGGCAAGCTCGAGATCCCGCCGTCATCGGTCGCGGTCAAGCTCGGCGTCGGCCGCGCCGACTTCTTCGGCAACGCCCCGTCCAAGCTGTTCCGCGCCACGGACGTCGCGCGCGCGATGGAGGTCAAGCTGCTGCCGGTGACGGATCGGCCGCCGAGCTTCGCGGGCGCGGTCGGCGAGCAGTTCGCGATCAGCGTGGCGACCTCGCGCTCCGTCGTCCAGCTCGGCGAGCCGGTCGAGCTCGACGTCACGATCAAGAGCAACCAGCGGCTCGATACGCTCGCGCTCGGCAAGCTCGATCTCGAGGGCCGACTGCCGCGCGACAAGTTCACCGTCGCCGACGAGCCGCCGACCGGGCAGCTCTCGGAGGACGGCAAGACGAAGACGTTCGAGGTCGTCGCCCAGGTCACGGGCCCCGCGACGGAGATCCCCTCGCTGGTGTTCTCGTACTTCGATCCGAAACGCGGCGCGTACCAGACGATCCACTCGGAGCCGATCGCGCTGTCGGTCAAGGGCGGCAGCGTCGTGGGTGCCGGCGACGTCGTGTCGGCGACGCCGGGCAAGCGCGCGCCGACGGTGCTCGCGGACGAGACCGCCCTCGTCAACGCCGACCTCGCGCTGTCGAGCGCGGGTGCCGTGGAGGATCGCCCGCTCGGAGGCGCCGCGCTGTGGCTCCTGATCGGCCTGCTCTATGCGGTGCCGCTCGCGCTCCTCGGCTTCCGCAGCTGGCGCCTGCGCACCGCGGGGCAGCGCGAGGAGGCCTCGGAGGTCCTGACGGCGCGCCGCCGGGTCGAGGAGCTGCTCGACCG
>JALZOI010000330.1 GCA_030857245.1 Myxococcota bacterium | reverse complement strand
ATCCCGTACAGCGCGCGGACCTCGATGCCGACCTGGCGCCACAGCGCGGCGAGCAGGGCGCCGATCGCGGGCGCGCCGTCGACATCCGCGAGCGCCGCGACCAGCTCCTCGAGCGCGCGCTGCCGGGCGATCCGCACCGGCTCCTCGCGCAGCATCGC
This sequence comes from Myxococcota bacterium, assembly GCA_030857245.1. Lineage (GTDB taxonomy): Bacteria > Myxococcota_A > Polyangia > Haliangiales > Haliangiaceae > JABFXX01. Next base: position 7,659 of record JALZOI010000330.1, on the reverse strand, counting down.
CCAGCTGATCGCGAGCGCGGCGATCCACACCGTGCTCGCGATCGCCGCGAGCACCACGGGCGAGATGTCGTCGAGCGTCACGGCGATGGCGCCGACGATCGTCACCGTGATCAGCAAGCCGAGGAGCTCGATGAACACCGCGCGATCGAAGCCTTGCGGGCGCAGCAAGTTCGTCTTGAGCTCGAACCAGAGCGTGACGAGCGCCGCGACGAGCGTGCACAGCCATGCGATCGGATAGGCACCGGCGATGTCGTAGACCAGCAGCAGGTCACTCGCTCCGACCGTGCCCAGCGCGAGCACCCCCACCAGCATGCGCTGCATCCGCCGGCGCTCGCCGCCCGTCGTCGAGCGCCGCATGACGGCCATGCCGACGCCGAGCCACAGCCCGATCTGCAGGTAGTGAAACGGCGTGAGCGGTCCGGGATCGATGTAGAGGATCCCCGACGACAGCCGGTGGACCCCGGAGACGACCCAGTCGGTGCCCCAGCACACGCCGAGGAACGCGGCGCCGATCACGGCCGCGATCCGCGCGAGCCAGCGGTGCCGCTCGAGCTGGCCGCTGACGCCGAGCAGCACGAGCAGCAGGCTCGGCCCGACGAGGGCGACCGGACCGTTACCGAGCCGGAGCAGGCGCTCGACGGTCACCGGGTCGTCGAACCACATCGCGAGGCCCGAGCACAGCGCCCACGGCAGCGCGGTGGTCGCGGCGCCGATCGTGCCGAGCCGCAGCACGCGATCGCCGCGAGTCAGCGCCGCCACGAGCGCGACCGCGACCAGCGCGACCGCGCACGCGAGGTACGGCAGGCTCAGCCAGTTCCACTCGTAGACCACCGCGCGCGAGCTTATCAGGGCGTCGCGAGCTGCACGCGGAGGCGATACCGATTGAACGCCCACCGCCGTCGCAGGTGCCGGTGCCGGCCGCGACGACGCCGAGCGCGTCGCTCGTACCTGGCGTGACCGTCATCTCGAAGCAGCGCAGCGCCTCGCCTTCGTCGGGTCGGCGCGCGGTCCCACAAGGCATCTCGGCAGGCGTGCTGGCATCGCCCGCCGCCGCCAGCTCGACAACGAGATGTTCCGTCAGGTGCGGCCGAGCCGGAACGCGCGCCACGGCGGCCCTACGCGCCGGGACCAGCGCGGACGGTCGCGGCATGCCACCATGCCGCCCATGCCGAACGACACCACCGACAACGACGACAGCCGCAGCCTCTGGGACGACGTCCGCCGGATCGCCGACGAGCTCAAGCTCAAGGTTCACCTGGGCGGGATGGAGGCGCGCGACCAGTGGGCCAAGCTCCAGCCCACGCTGATGGATCTCGAGCAGAAGGTCGAGTCCGGGGCCACCAGGGCCGGCGACGCGATCTCCGAGCAGATGGCCACGCTGGGTGCGTCTCTCCGCAAGCTGCTCGCCGACCTCGGCGACAAGCCTGGCCAGACCGGCAGGAGTGACGAGGGCAAGCCGACGCCCTGACGAGGGTCTAGGCGGCCAACGCCGACAACGGCACCGGAACACCCGCAATGGCCTCGACCGAGCGCTACCGCACGGTCGTGGAACAGTACGGTGTATACGGCGCTGCTTACGCAGATCAAATACTCTCGTGGGGCCTCTCCGAGGGTGCGATCGCCATGGCCGAGATCACGATCTGTACGTACTGCGATGAGGTCCACGCGCGACCGCGACTGACGCGCGGGGGCCGCGCGCGATGCACCACCTGTCACTCGACGCTCTATCACGCGGATGGCGACCTCGGCGCGATGCTCGCGGTGACGGTCACGGCGACGGTCGCGTTCGCGGTCGCCAATGCGTTCCCGTTGATCACGTTGACCGCGTCGGGCCGCCAGACCGGAGCGACGCTGTGGAGTGCGATCGCCGCATCGTACGATCGGGATCTGCCATTCGTCGCCGTGGCGCTCACCGCGACGCTGATCGTCACGCCGATCGCCGAGCTCCTCATGCTGCTGTGGGTGCTCGTGCCGCTGGCCGCGGGCGTCCGGCCACCTGGCTTCCCGCTCGTCATGCGGGCGATGCACGCCATGCGGCCGTGGCGCATGATCCCGGTGTTCTTGCTCGGGCTCGCGGTCGCCATCGTCAAGCTCTCCGGCCTGGCGACCACGGTGCCCGGGTGGGGCATGTTCGGCGTCGTCGTGATGACGATCGCGCTGGCCTCGCTGGCGTCGTTCGATCGCGAAGTCCTGTGGCGACGCGCCGACGAGCTTGCCAGATGACGCGCGCGGCGGACATCGGACTCGTCGCGTGCAGGACGTGCGAGCTCGTGATGCGCGCGCAGCGACCGGCGATCGGCATCTGCCCCCGTTGCGGCGAGCCGCTCCGGCCGCGCAAGCGCAACGCGAACGTGCGCGCCTGGGCGTTCATGATCGCGGCGGCCGCGCTCTACGTGCCTGCCAACACCCTGCCGATCATGAAGACGGAGCAGTTTCCCGTCTACCGGGCGGATACGATCATGTCGGGCGTCACGTACCTGTGGATCGAGGGATCGTGGTCGCTCGCTGCGGTCGTGTTCGCTGCAAGTATCCTGGTCCCGATGCTCAAGCTCGGTGCCCTCGCCGTGCTGCTCGTGAGCTCGAGACGGCCTTCGACCTGGCACCAGCGGGGACGCACCCGCCTGTATCACGTCCTCGAGATCGTGGGACATTGGTCGATGCTCGACGTGTTCGTGGTCGCGCTCCTCTCGGCCGTCGTCCAGCTCGGCAGCTTCGCGCGCGTCGAGCCCGGGCTGGCGCTCATTCCGTTCGCGGGCGTGGTCGTGCTGACCATGCTCGCGTCCGCGTCGTACGATCCGCGCACGATCTGGGACCAGCATGAGTGACATCAAAACCGACGCGCTCCCCGTACCGATCATCCATCGTCGCAAGCGTGGCCGCCCGTCGGCGGTCTGGCTCGTTCCGATCATCGCCGTGGTCGCGGCAGGCGCGCTGGCTGTGCGGACCTTTCTCGCCGCGGGCCCGACCATCTACATCAGCTTCGACACCGCAGAGGGCCTCGAGGCAGGCAAATCCGAGGTTCGTTACAAGAACGTGCCGGTCGGCATCGTCACCGAGGTCGACCTGTTACCCGACCACCGGATCTCCGCGAAGGTCAAGCTCACGCGCGGAGGTAGGCTCGTCGCAGTCGGCGACTCGCGGTTCTGGGTCGTGCGACCCCAGGTGGGGCTCGGGGGCGTCTCGGGCCTTGGCACCCTGCTCTCCGGCGCGTACATCGGCGTGGAGGTCGGCGTGGACAGCGAGGAGACCGACACCTTCGTCGGGCTCGAGAAGCCGCCGGCCGTGACGCGCGGTCGACAGGGTACGCGCTTCAAGCTCACGGCCCGCGAGGCCGGCTCGCTGGCCGCGCAGTTGCCGGTGTATCTGCGGCGGCAGAACGTCGGCACGATCACCGCGCTCGAGCTCACGCCCGACGGCCGCGGGATCGCGCTCGAGATCTTCGTCGACGCGCCGTACGACAAGAACGTCACCACGGAGACGATGTTCTGGAACGCGAGTGGCATCGACGTCACGCTCGACGCGACCGGGCTCCGCGTCAACACCCAGTCGCTCACCACGGTGGTCGCGGGTGGCATCGCGTTCGGTGCGCGAGATCCCGACATGCCCGGCCTGCCCGCCCGCGAGGACACCACCTTCGAGCTGTTCGAGGACCGCAGTCGCGCGCTCGCGAAGCCCGACACGGTCTCGATCCCCCTCGCGATGCGCTTTCACCAGCCGATCCGCGGTCTGGGCAAAGGCGTCGGTGTGAACGTCGAGCTCGAAGGGCTCCACATCGGCGACGTCACCAGCGTCAACGCCGGCTACGACACCACCACACGCGCGTTCTACTTCGACGTGAACGCGACGGTGTTCCCGGCGCGGCTCGGGTCTGCCTACACGACCCTCGTCGAGGAAGGCGCTCGGACGGGCAAGACCGGACTGGAGATGCTCCAGGAATTCGTCAAGCGTGGACTGCGCGCCCAGCTGCGCTCCGGCAGCCTGTTGACCGGCTCGTTCTTCGTCGCACTCGATTGGTTCCCGAACGATCGCCATATCGCTTCAGACCCGCCCCCCCAGCCGGGCGTGTGGTTCGTCCCGACCGTGCGGGGCGGCACCGAGCAGATCCAGGATCAGCTGCAGAGCGTGATCGCGAAGATCGACAGGATTCCTTTCGAGGATATCGGCCTGAGCGTGCGCGATACGAGCCGTGCGGCGACCTCGCTGCTCGGTCGCCTGGATCGCGACGTGGTCCCGAAGGCTCAGGTGCTTCTCATGGGCGCGGATACCGCGATGGCCGCGTTGAGCGATGGGCTCAAGGCCCTCCGCGACAACGTCGCCGCGCCGGACTCCGCGATCCAGCAGTCCACGCGCGCTGCGATCGAGCAGGTCGAGCGTGCTGCGTTCTCTTTGCGTGGCCTGGCCGACTACCTCAAGAATCACCCCGAGGCGCTCGTTCGCGGCCGCGCGTCCTCCTCGGAACCGAAGAGCAAATGATGCAGTCGCGCACGATCGTCGCCGCCCTCGCGGTTGCCGCAGCCTGTAGATCCGCGGGCCCGAGCTACTACACGCTCGTCGCCCCGCCGGACGACTCCGCTGCCCTCCCGTCCGGCGAGCTCCAGCTCGATATCCTTCCCGTCGAGGTCCCGCCGGAGGTCGATCGCGCAGAGATCGTGGTCCGCGAAGGCCGTGGCCAGTTGACGCCCGTCGAGACGCGATCGTGGATCTCGCCGCTGCCGCGCGAGATCCGTCGGGCCTTCGCGAACGAGCTCTCGCAGGCCCTCGGCGCGCGCGACATCGCGGGCCTCACACCCGCCGAGGGCATCCCGTTGTTTCGGATCAAGCTTGCCGTCCAGCGGTTCGAATCCGCGCTCGGCAAGCGCGCGCTGATCGAGGCCGTGTCGACGATCCGCGAAACCACGGGGGACACCCCGGGTCTGGTGTGCTCGCACCGCGCGAGGGAAGTCGCAGGTGCGGGGTATGATGGCCTCGCCGAGGCACACCAGCGCGCGCTCGCGAAGATCGCGCAGCAGGTCGCCGCGTCTGTTCGCTCACTCCGCGGCGGCGCGGGGGGCTGCGCTCCCTGAGCGATCCCGCGGGTGGGCTCGTTCGCCTCACGAACAGCCGCGAACGACGTCGTCGCTCGGTGAGTCCGTCGATGCTGCCATAGGACCTCCCGCGTGCCGACGGTCACGAGCACCGATGCGCTTGCTGCGCGAGCCTGGCACGACCTGGGTCGCCGGTCGCCGCCCGCCAGGACGTCCGCGGTCAGCGGGGCACCGCGATGCTCGCGGTGCTCGCGGTCGGATAGAGTTGCCCCATGGCCGCCCGATTCGTCAACAAGCGTGAAATCACCTCCCTCGACCAACTCACCCCGGTGGAGTGCGAACAGCTGCAGCTTGCGGGCAAGGCGTACGATGGCAAAGACCGCCCCGTCGCAGACCGGCTCGCCGGTGACGGCACCGAGGAAGTCGAAGGCAGCTTTCAGGGTGGCTGTGTTCTGTGGGAGATCGTCGACGCAGATCAGCCCCTGTACGATGCGTGGCTGCTGATGAGCGACAGCGGTTCGATCTATCGCGCGCGCACGACCGAGGAGGTTGCGAGCATCGTCCAGTGCGGCCTCGAGTGCGACGACCCGGAGATCCGACGCGAGATCGGAATCGCGATGGTCGAGGCGGAGCTGCTTCCGCCCGGCGACAGCGCTTACCAGGAATTCGCGGCCGACGCGAACAAGCCTTGATGCTCAAGCCGCCAGCACCGCCCCAGCTCTACGCGATCCGCGCGACGGCCGCGCCGGTTGCGGTGGTGTTCGCGCATCGTGGGCGGTGGTTTCTGGTCGCGCGCTGGGATCTGACCTCGAACACCGTCGAACCGGGCGCGTGGTTTCGCGGCAGGATCTTCCAGCGCCGCGCTGACATCTCGCCCGATGGCAAGCTGCTCTACTACTTCGCCATGAAGGGTGGCCACCCGTTTCACGCGGTCAGTCGCGTACCGTGGCTCACGGCGCTCGCCCTATGGCACGGTGATACGACGTATGGCAACGGGTCGCACTTCGCGCCTGCGAGAAACCGCGCGCCGCAGTGGCTTCCGCATGAAGGATCGATCGAGCCACTCGCGAAGAAGTACCGATACGAGCTCGTTCATAACGACAGCGTCGCCTACGGCGCCGAGCGTCGACGTGGTTGGCGCGAACATCCCGACGCGGTGCCCCGTCCGAGGAGCGACGTCTACCACGAGAAGACGCCCAACTGGCTCGTCTGTGATCAGCCGGGTGGCGCGAGCCGACTGGAGCTTCGCGATCAGGGGTACGTGAGCGGTCGCATCGAGGGCCGAGCCCCTCGCTACACGCTGGATGGTGAGCCGCTCGATAACGTGACCTGGGCTGACTGGGATCAGCGCGGCCGCTTGCTCGTCGCGACCCGCGAGGCATGCCTCGAGATCCGCAGCACGACGAACAGGGTCACGGGCTCGCGTTCACTCGCGGACTTCGTTCCTGATCCGGACCCGCCGCCGGGTCACGCCCGGTCGTGGTGACCTCGAGCGTGCCACCAGGGTTGGGGCCGGAGTGGTCGGGGGACGGTTTGCGGCGCTCGGCCACCGCCGCTCCCTCCGAGCGCGAGCGGATCAGGGCGTCGCGAGCTGCACGCGGAGGCGATACCGATTGAACGCGCACGCGCCGTCGCAGGTGCCGGTGCCCTCGGCGACGACGCCGATCGCGTAACGACCACCCGGCGTGACCGTCATCTCGAAGCAGCGCAGCGTCTCGCCCTCGACGGGCGCACGCGACGTTCCGCACGGCATCTCGACCGCGGTACCCGCACCACCGTCCGACGACAGCTGCAGGCCGAGCTCCTCGAACGCGATCGGGAACGCGAGCGTCGCCTCGATCTGCACCGCGGTGCACGCGGCGGGGACATCGAGCTCGTGCCAGTCCGCGCGGTCGCCTTCGCCCATGCAGCCGATCAGCTCGCGTGCGGGTGACACGCACGCCAGCGTGCCGACCGAGATCGCGGTCGCCGGGGTGTCATCACCGGGCGGATCGAGGTCGGGATCACAAGAGAACGGCTGCGCCTGGCTCTCGAACACGCACACGTTGTCGGGTGCGTTGCACGCCTGGCCCTCGGGGCAGAGCTGCTCGGGTCCGCACAGGTAGGTGCCGGGCGCGATCTCGGGCGTGCACGCCGCGAGCACGATGGCGAAGAGAGCGCGGCGCATCAGAAGCTCCACGCCTTGCTCGCGACGGCGCCGCCCTCGGTCGGCACGATCGTCGCGCCGGTGCGGATCACCTCGCGCTGGCTCTCGGGGTTGGTGACGATGAACGCGACCACGGCGCCGATCACGAGCGCGCCGCCGACCGCGTACGCGACCGTCGCGCGCGTCTTCGATCGCTCCGCGCGATCGACGAGGTCGACCTGCGCGGACGTCCACGCGCGCCCGGCGAACCGGCTCGATGACACGGCATCCGCCGCATCTCGCGAGTCGAGGTGCCAGTACAGGCCGAGCGCGCTGCCGAGGAGCCCGGCCGCCGCGATCCCACCGACGACCGCCAGGGTTTGCGTCGAGCGCTCGCCGGGGATCTCGACGACGAGCTCGCGGGTGCGCCGCGTCGGCCGCAGCACGGGACGATCGTCGACGGGCCGAACCTCGGCTGGCGCGGGGATCGCGGGCTCGACGGCCGGGGTC
>JALZOI010000970.1 GCA_030857245.1 Myxococcota bacterium | reverse complement strand
ACGTCGTCGAGGTCTGGCCGTGAAGCGGCGCCTCCACCTCGTGCGCGGCGCCACCGAGCCGCCCGTCCTCGACGACGCCGACTGGGTGGTGTATCTCCCGTCCATGCGGCTCGCGGATCACGGCCAGCCGCCGGCGTCACCCGGAACGCTCACGCATGCCCAGCTCGTCCGCCTCCTCTTCGCCGCCGACCTCGTGGTCACCTGGTGACGCGACGCTCGACATCTGCGGCGAGATCTGCCCGTTCACGTTCGTGCGCACCAAGCTCGCGCTCGAGGCCCTGCCGATCGGCGGCGCGCTGCGGATCGTCGTCGATCACGAGCCCGCGATCCGCAACATCCCGCGCAGCGCGGCCGAGTGGGGCCAGGACGTCCTCGGCGTGACGGTGCTCGAGCCCGCCACCGTGGACGCCCCGGCACGGTGGGCGATCGACCTGCGCCGGCGAGTGCGCTAGGGTCTCGGATGCCGATGTCCAAGCTCGACACCCTGCGCGCGGCCCTCGCCGAGTATGGCGAGGTGGTGGTCGCGTTCTCGGGCGGCGTCGACTCGGCGTTCCTGCTCAAGGTGGCGGCCGACGTCCTCGGGGAGCGCTGCCATGCGGTCACCGCCGTCTCGCAGACGATGGCCCGCTCCGAGGTCGCCGATGCCGCCGCGCTCGCCGCCGAGCTCGGCCTGGGCAGCCGCCACCACGTCATCGAGTCGCACGAGCTCGACGTGCCGGGCTTCGCCGACAACCCGACGCACCGCTGCGCGCTGTGCAAGACCGAGTTGATGGAGATCGCCGCGCCGGTCGCCGCCGGGCTCGACGACGCCGCCATCGCACTCGGGACCAACCTCGATGACCTCGGCGACGTCCGGCCCGGGATCGCCGCCGCTCGCGAGCGCGGCGCGCGGATGCCGCTCGTGGACGCCGGGTTCACCAAGGCCGACGTCCGCACGTGGTCGCGCGAGCTCGGCCTGCGCACGTGGGACAAGCCACAGCTCGCGTGCCTGTCCTCGCGGTTCCCGTACGGCACCCAGATCACGCCGGATCGGCTGCGCCGCGTCGACGCCTTCGAGGATGGCCTGCGCTCGCTCGGCTTCCGCCAGCTCCGCGTGCGCTTCCACGACACCATCGCGCGCCTCGAGATCGAGCACGACGAGCTGCCGCGCGTCGTCGCGGTCCGGGATCAGGTGGTCGCGCTCGGCAAGCAGCTCGGCTTCGCCTACGTCGCGCTCGATCTCGCCGGCTTCCGCTCGGGCTCGCTGAACGAGGTGCTGCCCGCCGAGACGCTCGTCCAGCTCCGCACCGGACGGGCCTGATCGCATGCGGCGGCGTGTGCAGGGCGGGGTCACGCTGGCGATCGGGCTCGCCGCCACGCTGGCCCTGCCGGTGCTCGCGCATGCCGATGACGGCACCTCCAAGAAGGATCGCGAGCGCGCCGGCAAGGCCGCGTATCGCAGCGGCGGCCGCCGCGCCCTGCCCGTCCCCGGCAAGCCCGCCCCCGCGCTCGTCAACCTCTACAATTCGTGGACCCACGAGTGGCTCGCGGTCAGCCCCGGGGATCCGCCGCCGCAGGTGACGATCGATCGCTTCCTGCGCGACCACTACACCAATCGCCCCACCGGCATGGAGCCGCGCCTGATCGACATCCTGCTGGCGGCCGCGACCCAGTTCAAGAGCGACACGATCTTCGTGGTCTCGGCGTTCCGGCACCCGAAGTACAACCTGATCCTCCGCAAGAAGGGTCGTCAGGTCGCGCGCGACAGCCACCACACCAAGGGCAACGCGGTCGACTTCTCGGTGCCTCGCGTAACCACGCAACGTTTGCACGCGTGGGCGAAGGAACAGGCGATCGGTGGCGTCGGGCTCTATCTCGGCAGCGGGTTCGTCCACATGGACACGGGGAAGATCCGCTACTGGAACGGGGAGTAGCCCCCTCCGCGCCGCGAGCGCTCGGCCTTCAGACTGGTACGTCGTTCGCACCTGACGTGCGCATGGAAATCCAGATCAGGCACGACGAGAACATCCCGGGTGATCGCAACGAGCGGATCGCTGCGATCGTGGCGGACGTGCTGTCCCGCCACAGCCAGCAGATCACCACCGTGGAGGTGCACCTCGCCGACGAGGACGGTCCGAAGAATGCAGATGGCGCGATCCGCTGCTCGATCGAGGTCCGGCTGGCGGGTCGCAAGCCGACCGCCGTCACCCACCACGCCTCTGACGTGATGAGCGCGGTCGACCAGTGCGCCGAGAAGCTGGTGCGATCCCTCGACCATCAACTCGGGCGCGTGCGCGACTTCAGCCAGGGTAGCTAGCCGGCTCCGACAACCTCGCGGACGCCCCGCCCACGTCGATCAGCGGACGGGTCGCCAAGCGCGCCGAGGGCGCCAAGGATCTCTTGATAGAATC
>JALZOI010000969.1 GCA_030857245.1 Myxococcota bacterium | reverse complement strand
GCGTCGGCCTCCGCGAGCTCGGCGGCGGCGAACACGGCACTCGCGATCAGGCGCTCGCCCTCGACGAGCTCGCGGCCCTCGCGCTCGGCATCGCGCGCCGGCAGCTGCGTCCCGACCACCGCGGGATCCTGGATCGTCGCGATCTCGGCGGCGACCTCGACGTGGCTGATGCCGCCGGCCCCGATCGTGAGCGGACAGATCACGCTGTTGTAATCGACGACCGTGTAGCTGCCGAGCCGGTACACGCGGTTGAACGGGAACAGCCGGCACGACGCCGGCTTCGCCGCCCGGCCGTCCTCGACCTCGACCCGGCACAGCCCGTCGTCCTCGAGGAACCAGCACCGATCCCGCGGGTTGAACGCCGTGATCGTGTCGCCGCGGCGGCGCAGGAACGCGGTGATCGCCGGCCGCCGCTGCAGCAGCTGCACGAGCTGGCCGCCCGCGACGTCGAGCCCGATGCCGTGGCCCTTGCAGCACGCGCCGCAGCCCCGGCACTCGTACCGGAAGCGCTGATCCGGCCACGTGAAGTAGACGCGCTCCACCACGGCAGTATGCACGAGAGCGGTCGACGCGGCCGCCTCGTGAGCGCCGGGCCGGCGGGCCACCCGTGCTCAGCCGTACGTCGGGTGCGCGGGGTCGAAGAAGGCGATCGGAGCGGCGAGGCACTCATCGGGGATGCCGAAGGCGTCGACGATCTCGCGCGCGTGCGGCGCGACCTCGGCCAGCAGGCGCTCGACCTCCTTGCGGATCGCGCGCGTCTTCGCGTGCTCGAAGTAGCTCGCCTCGAGGAACCACGCCGCCCGCGCCTCGAGCCGCGCGAGCAGCGCGAGATCGCCGAGGCGCGCGAGCAGCTCGCGGGCGGGTGCCGGCGCGGTGGCCTCGGCGGTGGCGAACCACTCGGCGGAGCGGCGCTCGGCGAACGCGCCGGCGATCGCGACGACGTGCTCCTGGACGGCGAGCACCGCGGTCTCGCCATCGGCGCCGGCGTCGAGGCGCTTCTTGATGCGGAGCGCGCACGTCGAGACGAGGTGATCCTCGCGGTAGCGAAACGCCGCGAGCTGGAAGTTGCGATCCCGGAGGTGCGCCGGATCGGAGCGCCGCGCCTGGATCGGGTTCTTCTCGACCACCGCCGTGGCGATCCGTCGACCGACCGCGCGCATCACGGCGCGCGTGCCGCCGGCCGCGAACTGCTTGCGATGCGCGCCGAGCAGCGCCTTGCCGACGAGCTGCGCGAGCACGATGTTGTCGCCCTCGAAGGTCGTGAAGATGTCGACGTCGGTGCGGAGCTCCGGGATCCGGTTGACGGAGAGGTAGCCCTGCCCGCCGCACGCCTCGCGCGCGGCCTGCACCGCGGTGATCGCGTGCTGGCTGCCGAGGATCTTCATCGCCGCCGCCTCGGCCTCGAGCTCGCGCATGTCGGGGTCCGCCCCGTTCGGATCGATGCCCGCGAAGGCGGCGGCGTGCCGCGCCCGCAGCGTCGCGAACGCGAGGCGCTGGACGACGGTCTCGGCGAGGTGCGGCAACAGCCGGCGCTGGTGCGTCGGGTAGTCGATCAGGCGGCGCTCGCCGTCCGGGCCGAACTGGCGGCGCGCGTGGGCGTAGCGGATGGCGATCGCGAGGGCCGCCCGCGCCGCGGAGACCGCCGCGGCGCCGACCGAGACGCGGCCGCCGATCAGGGTGCCGAGCATCGTGAAGAACCGGCGGTCCGGGCTCGCGATCGGGCTCGCGTAGTGACCGTGCTCGTCGATCGACGCGAACCGATCGAGCAGGTTCGCGACGGGCACCCGCACGTGCTCGAACCACAGCCGGCCGTTGTCGACGCCGTTGAGCCCGAGCTTGTGGCCGGAGTCGCCGGTGCGCACGCCGGCCACCGGGGCGCCGTCGGCCGTGCGGATCGGGACGAGCACGGCATGGACGCCGTGGCGCTCACCGCCGACCTCGAGCTGGCCGAACACCACCGCCCAGCGCGCATCGTGCGCCGCGCCGCCCGCCCACTCCTTGCGTGCGGACTCGGCCGGCGTGTGGACCTCGAGCTCGCGCGTCGCGTCGTCGTAGCGCAGCACCGTCTCGACGGCGGCGACGTTGGAGCCATGCCCGACCTCGCTCATCGCGAAGCAGCCGAGCTCCTCGCACGCGGCGATCGCCGGGAGCCGCGCGTGGTGCCGCTCGCTGCCGAGCGCCCAGATCGCGCCGCCATAGAGTCCGAGCTGCACGCCGACCTTGACGAGCAGCGAGAGATCGCCGTGCCCGAGCTCCTCGAACACCGCGGTGAAGGCCGCGAGGTCACCGGTCGACGTCGCCCCGGGAAACGCGAGCGCGCCGAGGCCCGTGGCCGCGAGCTCGGCCAGCCAGCCGCGCACGTGCGCACGCTGCTCGAGCACCGGCAGCCCGTACG
>JALZOI010000329.1 GCA_030857245.1 Myxococcota bacterium | reverse complement strand
GCGGTCGGGACCGCCTCCGAGACCCGCGAGGAGCTCGGCGGTGGGATCGCCGCGACGGTCGGCGCGCGGCGCGTGCTCGTGGGATCGCCGGGCTGGATCCGGGGGCGCTGCTCGCTGCACGCGTCGATCGAGCTGTGGGTCAGCGAGCTCGCGGAGCGCGGCGAGACGCCGGTGGTGATCGCGGTCGATCACGTGCCGGTCGCCGTCGCCGGGCTCTCGGATCCGATCCGCCCCGATGCCCGGGAGGCGGTGGTCGCGCTCGAGCAGCTGGGCTGGCGGCTCGCGATCCTGTCGGGCGACGACCCGCGGGTCGTCTCGCGCGTCGGCGAGGAGCTCGGGATCGCACCGGGCGCACGGCGGGGTGGGATGTCGCCGGAGGACAAGGTGCGCGCCATCATCGACGCACGCGCGCACGGGCCCGTCGTGATGGTCGGCGACGGCGTCAACGACGCGGCCGCGATGGCGGCGGCGACGACGAGCATCGCGGTGTCGGGATCCGCGGAGATCGCGATCGAGGCCGCGGACGTCTACCTCCGCGAGCCCTCGATCACCGCGATCGCGGAGACCGCGCGCGGTGGCCGGGACACGCTCGCCACGATCCGCCGCAGCCTGCGCTTCTCGCTGAGCTACAACGTGGTCGCCGGCGCGCTCGCCGTCACCGGCGTCATCCACCCGCTGCTCGCCGCCGTGCTGATGCCGCTGTCGTCGGGCGCGGTGCTCGTCAGCTCGTTGCGCTCGCGCGCGTTCAAGAGCACCGCCCGGAGGTCTGTATGAGCGTCCTGTATCTCGTGTTGCCGCTCGCGCTGCTGATCACCGGCGGTGCGGTCGCCTGCTTCGTGTGGGTCGTGCGCTCGGGGCAGCTCGACGATCTCGACACGCCGCCGCGCCGGATCCTGTTCCAGGACGAGGGCACGTCGGCAGACGCAGCACGCGATCGCGCAACCCGTGCGTGACGTCGCCCGGCGCCGCGCAGGTCCTGCGCCGCCGCACGCGTCCAGGCTAGGTGAAGCAGTCACGCCCCCTGGAATCGCCGCCGGAGGCGTCGCCGTCCACATCGTGGATCCACGCGACGGTAGGCCCATGGTGCTCCATATGCAGCGCGGTCGCGCATGCGCAGACTCTGGATCGGGCTCGTCGTCGTCCTCGTGGCTTCGTTCGCGGTGCTCGGCTGGGTCGGCTCGCGGATCTACCAGCAGGCCCCACCAATCCCGTCGAAGGTGGTCGACGACACCGGCGCCCTGGTCTTCGACGGCGCCGAGATCGCCACGGGCCAGGACGTCTGGCGGGCCTTCGGCGGGATGGAGCGCGGATCGATCTGGGGCCACGGCGCGTACGTCGCGCCGGACTGGACCGCCGACTGGCTGCATCGCGAGCTGATGGCGACGCTCGAGGGCTGGGCCCTGCGCGACCATGGCCGCGCATACGCCGAGCTCGCGCCCGAGTCCCAGGCGGGGTTGCGCGAGCGGTTGCGTGCCGAGTACCGCACCAACCGCCACGACGCGGCCACGGGGACGATCACCGTGTCACCGGACCGCGCGCGCGCGATCGCGGCGACGACGCGCTACTACACCGAGCTGTTCCGCGACGGTCGCGACGACTACGCGCTGCCGAAGGGCACCGTCGTGGATCCCGCGCGAGCGCGCGCGCTGTCGGCGTTCTTCTTCTGGTCCGCCTGGGCGGCCGGGACGGAGCGGCCCGACGATGACGCCACGTACACCAGCAACTGGCCGCACGAGCCGCTGATCGGCAACGTGCCGACATCGGACGCGATCGTGTGGACGGGCGTCAGCATCCTGATGCTGCTCGCCGGGATCGGGGGGCTGGGGTTCTGGCACGCGGCCCGGAAGCGCGAGGACCCGCCGGCGGAGCTCCCGCCGGAGGATCCGTTCCTCGGCGCGACGCCGACGCCGTCCCAGCTCGCGACGCTGAAGTACTTCTGGGTCGTGTGCGGCCTGATCGCGCTCCAGATCGCGCTCGGGGTGATCGTCGCGCACTACGGCGTCGAGGGGACGGGGTTCTACGGCATCCCGCTCGCGGAGATCCTGCCGTACTCGGTCGCCCGGACCTGGCACGTCCAGCTCGGCATCTTCTGGATCGCGACGGCGTGGCTCGCGGCCGGCCTCGCGATCTCGCCGTCGGTCGGCGCGGAGCCGAAGCGGCAGCGGCTGCTCGTCAACGTGCTGTTCGCCGCGCTGCTCGTGGTGGTGCTGGGCTCGATGGTGGGCCAGCTCCTCGCCGTCAACCACCAGCTCGACGATGACGCCGTGTGGTGGTTCGGTCACTCGGGCTACGAGTACATCGACCTCGGGCGGTTCTTCCAGCTCGCGCTGCTGATCGGCCTCGGTCTGTGGGTCTTCCTGGTGACCCGCGCGATGCTGCCCGCGCTGCGCCGGCGTGACGACCAGCGACCGCTGCTGATCATGCTCCTGATCTCCACGGTCGCGATCGGCGGGTTCTACTTCGCGGCGCTCGGCGCCGGTCGCCACACCAACCTCGCGATCGCGGAGTACTGGCGGTGGTGGGTCGTCCACCTCTGGGTCGAGGGCTTCTTCGAGGTGTTCGCCACCGTCATCATCGCGCTGCTGTTCGTGCGGCTCGGCCTCGTGCGCGCGAAGGTGGCGAGCCAGGCCACGGTGCTCGCGGCGACGATCTTCCTCGCCGGTGGCGTCATCGGCACCTTGCACCACCTCTACTTCAGCGGCACGCCGACCGCCGTGCTCGCGTTCGGCTCGGTGTTCAGCGCGCTCGAGGTCGTGCCGCTCGTCTTCCTCGGCTACGACGCCTGGGAGAACTGGCGGCACACCAGCGCGACGCACTGGATGCGCGGTTACCGCTGGCCGATCTACTTCTTCATCGCGGTCGCGTTCTGGAACCTCGTCGGCGCCGGGCTGTTCGGCTTCATGATCAACCCGCCGATCGCGCTCTACTACATGCAGGGCCTCAACACGACGCCGGTCCACGGTCACACGGCGCTGTTCGGGGTCTACGGCATGCTCGGCATGGGCCTCATCCTGTTCTGCGTGAAGTCGATGCGCCCGACCCTGGTGTGGCCCGAGCGCCTCCTCAAGGTCGCGTTCTGGGGCATCAACATCGGGCTCAGCCTCATGGTGCTGATCAGCGTGCTCCCCGTCGGGCTACTCCAGACCTGGGCCGCCGTCGAGCATGGCTACTGGTACGCGCGCAGCGCCGAGTTCATGCAGACGCCCGTGATGGACACGCTGCGCTGGATGCGCGTGTTCGGCGACACGCTGTTCGCGTTCGGGGCGTTCGCGTTCGTCTATGCCGTGATCCGCATGACGCTCGGCAAGGTCGCGGCGGCTCGCAGGTCCGGCGAGGACGCCGACGCTGCTCGCTAGCGCGAGCCAGTTCGCGCAGGCCTTGCGCCTCCCCGCGACGTCCCGCACGGCGTGCGCGTCTCGCGCGTAAATCACCGTTATTCCTCGGCACGAGAAGTGTTTGTAGTCCTGGCCATGCGGAAGCTCCCGATCGTGTTGCTGCTCCTCGCTGCGTGCGAAGGTCCCACCGGTCCAGCGGGACCGGCTGGCGAGGACGGTCCATCGGGTGAGGTCGGCGATCCCGGGGATCCCGCGGATCCATCCCCGTGGCTGGTCGGTGCGGGCGTCGACATCGCGGTCACCGAGGTGACGATGAGCGCCGCGAATGCGCGCGTGCGGTTCACGCTGAAAGACACGGCCGGGGCCGCGCTCGATCGCACCGGCACGCTGACCGAAGGCGCGGTCAACGTCAGCTTCGTGCTCGCGCAGCTCGCGCAGCAGCCCGACGGCTCGGCCGCGCAGTACACCGCGTACACCACGCGCACGCAGACCGCGCCGGGGGGCGGCGCGAGCGCGACCCAGGCGACGAACGAGAGCACCGGCACGTTCGGCGTCGTCGACCTCGAGCAGGGCATCTACGAGTACACGTTCGCCGCGCCGCTCACCGGCTTCGATGCGACCCGGACGCAGACCGCGCTCGGCCTCGCGATCCGCACCTTCCGCGGCGTCCAGGCGATCGATCGCGACACCCGCTCGGTGCGCCCGGATGGCGGCGCGGCCGTCGCCCGCGAGGTCGTCACCGATGCGCGCTGCGACAGCTGCCACGGCGATCTCGAGGGCCACGGCGGCCGCTACACCGCCGTGCAGGAGTGCGTGCTCTGTCACCAGCCACAGACGACCGATCCCGACACCGGCAACACGGTCGACTTCGCGGTGATGGTCCACAAGATCCACCGCGGCTCGAGCCTGCCCAGCGTCACCGGTGGCACGCCGTACCGGATCGTCGGCTTCGGCCAGTCAGTGCACGACTACTCGTCGGTCAAGCTGCCGCAGAACATCGCGCGCTGCGAGGCGTGCCACGGCGGCGCGCAGGGCGATCGCTGGAAGACCGCGGCCGCGCGCGAGGCGTGCATCTCCTGCCACGACACCACGGTGTTCGCGACGCCGGTCCCCGCCGGCAAGGT
Organism: Myxococcota bacterium; assembly: GCA_030857245.1. Classification (GTDB taxonomy): domain Bacteria; phylum Myxococcota_A; class Polyangia; order Haliangiales; family Haliangiaceae; genus JABFXX01. The sequence goes on along the minus strand of JALZOI010000329.1, from coordinate 3,406 downwards.
GCTGCACTCGGGCGGCACGCAGCCCGCGACGGTCGACTGCGGCGGCGTCTGTCACCCCGCGAGCGGCAGCCTTGCCGGCGTGTTCGACAAGCACTACGTGGGGCTGCTCGATCCCGCGACGCCGCAGATCGCGATCGAGATCCAGGCGGTCACCAACTCCGGCCCGGGCCAGCAGCCGGTCATGACGATCCGGGTGACGCGCAACGGCGCGCCGCTCGACATCCTGACGTCCCCGCTGACCCGCATGGTCGCGACGATCGCCGGCCCCAACACCGACTTCGCCACGTTCTGGCAGGCCACGATGCAGGGCACCGGCGCGCTCGGCACGCTCGCCGCCGTCGACGCCGCCAATGGCGTGTTCGCGTACACGTTCCCGGCCGCCGCGGGTAACCCGGCGAGCCCGCCGATCCCGGTGACCGCGACGGGGAGCTACTCGGTCGGCATCGAGGGCTACCTGCAGCCGACCGGCGCCGCGCGCGCCGCCGCGCTGTCCCCGACGAAGGCGTTCGCCGTCACCGATGCGACCGTGGTCGCGCGCCGCACGATCGTCGACGCGGCGAAGTGCAACGCCTGCCATAACGATCTGTCGTTCCACGGCGGCGGGCGCAAGAACGCCAACTACTGCGTGTTCTGCCACGGGCCGAACAAGGCGAACAACGAGCGGATCTCGCGGTTCGAGGGCTCGACCGTGCTCGCCGAGTCCGTGGACTTCCGCGTGATGATCCACAAGATCCACATGGGCGAGGAGCTCACGCAGCCGTACCTCCTCGGCGCGAACCCGACGCCCACCGTCGCGAACCCGGCGGGGACGATGGAGAACTTCGCCGAGGTCCGCTACCCGCGCGATCGCAAGGACTGCGCGGCCTGCCATACCTCGAAGAACTGGACGCTGCCGCTGCCGGCGACCTACCTGCCGAGCACGTTGCTCGAGCTGACCTGCAGCGAGCCCCCGGGCAACGACACCAACTCGTACTGCGATGCGCCGTTCTGGACCGTGTCGAACACGATCAAGCTGCCCGCCCAGACCGCGGTGTGCACCAGCTGCCATGACGCCTCGCACGTCGCGGCGCACGCGCTCCTCAACACGACGGCGGCGGGTCTCGAGGCGTGCGCCACCTGTCACGGGACGGGTGCGATGTTCGATGTCGGCGCGTTGCACGGCACCCCGTGAGCCCGCGGCTCGGCGTGCTCGCCGCGCTCGTCGGGTGCGCGGTCGCGTGCGCGGCCGAGCGGGCGCGACCCGATAGCGAGCCCACGACGGGGATCCACCCGGCGGGCATCGGGGACGTCACCAGCGCCGACTTCCACGGCCGCGAGCTCGCGCGTCGCGGCTCCGATCTGGCGCTGTGCGCGACGTGCCACGGGGCCGACTTCAGCGGGGGCGCGGCGCAGGTCTCGTGCAACGAGTGTCATGCCGGCGGGCCGGGCGCGTGCGCGACCTGTCATGGCGACGGCCCGACGTCGGGCGCCCACGACGTGCACCGCATCGACGGCGCGCTCGCGTGCGCCGAGTGCCACGTGGTACCGGCGACGTGGGACGCCGAGGGTCACGTGCGGCGTGACGGTCGGGTCGACGCGGCGCCCGCCGAGATCACGTTCGGTGCGCGCGCGGCGGTGACGCTCGCGGCCGCCGATCGGGCAGGGCCGCCAGCGTACGTCGATGGTGGGTGCTCCAACGTGTACTGCCACGGCGACGTGCTGCGGGCCGGCGGCGGCCTGGATCCGCGGCCGCGCTGGGATGCGGTCATCGTCGGCGGCTGCGATCGGTGCCACGGCGCACCGCCACCCAGTCATGCCGCGGCGGAGTGCGCGAGCTGCCATCCCGCGAGCGCGCCGCACGTCGATGGCGTCGTGCAGATCGGCCGCACCGCCGGGTGTGACGGCTGCCACGGGCGCGCTGGCGATCCGGCGCCGCCCACCGATCTCGCCGGCAACGAGTTCACGACCGCGCTCGGGGTCGGCGCCCACCAGGCCCACCTCGTCGGGCCGTCGTTCCTGCGCGGCCCGATCGCGTGCGCGACGTGCCACCTCGTGCCGGCCTCGACGAACGCGCCCGGTCACATCGACTCGGCGCTGCCGGCCGAGGTCACCGCGAGCCTGGGCTGGGAGCGGGCGACCGCCACGTGCGGCACCGCGTGGTGCCATGGCCCGGCGCTGCCGGTCTGGACGCTGGCCGATCAGGACAGCTGCGGCTCGTGCCATGGCGTGCCGCCGAGCACCCCGAGCCACACCCCGGGGATGCCGCTCGCGAGCTGCACGACCTGTCACCCCCGCTCGATCGATGCCGCCGGCAACTTCCTCTTCACCTCGGGCCCCACGGGTCCGGTCAGCGAGCACATCGATGGCGATGTCGACCTTCAGTGACCCGTTCGTGCTGCTGTCGATCGGCGCGGCCGCGCTCGCCGTCGTGCTGCTCGTCTGGTTCCTCGTACGGCGCCCGCCGCTGACGCGCAACACCAAGATCGTGCTGCTGTTCGGCATCGGCTTGCTGCCGCTCGCAACCGCAGCGAACGGCAACGTCGCGGGCTATCACGCGACGAAGACGACGCAGTTCTGCACGGTGTCCTGCCACGTCATGACGCCGTACGGTGACGACTCGACGGATCGCGCGAGCACGTCGCTCGCGGCTCGCCACGCGCGCAACGAGGCGTTCGGTGACGAGAACTGCTACGCGTGCCACGCCGACTACGGGATGTTCGGCACGATCACCACGAAGATCGGTGGGATGCGCCACGTCTACGAGTACGCCTTCAACTTCCACCAGCTCTCGCTCGAGGAGGCGATCCCGCGCATCCACATCCGCAAGCCGTTCCAGAACGCGACGTGCATGCGCTGCCACTCGACGTTGAACCAGACGTGGAACGCGGTTCCCGATCACGCGAGCACGCTCGTCGAGGTGCGCGCGGGGACGCTGAGCTGCGCGAGCGAGGGCTGCCACGGGCCCGCGCACCCGTTCAGCAAGGCGATGCAGCTGCGCGCGCGGCAGCAGATGAGCCCGCCCGCCGTCTCCGCGGAGGGCACGCCGTGACGAAGCTCCTCCGGATCTCGGCGCTGCTCACGATCCTCGGGCTGATCTTCATGGTGTGGTCGCTGCTCCAGCCGACGCCGCTGCCCGTGATGCTCGCGATGTCGGTCGGCCAGGTCATCGGCACGGCGGCCTTCGGCCTCTACGGCTTCGTGATCGTGCAGGCCCTGCGGCGCGAGCGACGCGCGAGCCGCGACAGCGTCCAGGGCATCGACGGCACCGCCGACGAGGAGACCACTTGAGGTGCGCGCGCGCGCTGGCGCCGCTCGTCGCGCTGGCGCTCGGCGGCGTGAGCGCGCCCGGCAGCGCCACGGCCGATCCGTTGCGGCTGCGAGCCGACGCGCTCGCGACGACGTCGTCGCCGGCCGGGTTGCTCGTGCT
>JALZOI010000328.1 GCA_030857245.1 Myxococcota bacterium | reverse complement strand
GCCCACGGCCGACCCTCGCGGCCGCGGCCGGCGTGCTGGGTGTCGGCGACGACGATCGTGCCGTGGCTGGCGCCGGCGCGGGCGAGCCGCGCGGCTTCATCGTTGGTCGAGGCGCAGGCGTCGAGGTTGATGCGCTGGCTGCCGAGCCAGCCGCCGGGTGCGCGCCGAGGTCCCTTGGTCATGTCCGTACATCCAGGCCGATATCGACCGCGGGGGCCGAGTGAGTGAGCGCGCCGACCGAGATCAGGTCGGCGCCTGCGCGGGCGTAGTCGGCGATCGTCGCGAGCGTGATCCCGCCCGACACCTCGACGAGCACGCCCCGCGAGTGCGCGCGTGCGGCGGCGACCTCGACCTGCGCCGGCGTCATGTTGTCGAGCAGCACGATCTCGGCGCCGGCGCCGAGCGCCTCGTCGAGCTCGCCGAGGTTCGTGACCTCGACCTCGACGCGCAGCGGGTGCGGCGCCTTCGCCTTCGCCGACTCGACGGCGGCGCGGACGCCCCCGCACGCGGCGATGTGGTTGTCCTTGATGAGGATGCCCGACCCGAGGTCGAAGCGATGGTTGCCGCAGCCGCCGGCGAGCACGGCCGCCTTCTCGAGCACGCGGAAGCCCGGCGTGGTCTTGCGGGTATCGACGACGCGCGCCTTCGTCCCGGCGACGTGGTCGGCGTAGCGCCGCGCCTGGGTGGCGACGCCGGACAGCCGCTGCGTGAAGTTGAGGGCCGTACGCTCCGCCGCGAGGACGGTGTGCGCCGGGCCGGTCACGGTCAGCAGCAGCGCGCCGCGCTCGACGCGCGCGCCGTCGGCGACGTGGCGCTCGAGCTCGATGGTGGGGTCCACCATCGCGAACACCGCGACCGCGATGTCGAGGCCGAACACGACGATCGGCTCGCGCGCGTTCATGTCCGCCGTGACCTGCGGGCCCAGGCTCCCGAGCGTGACCTGCGACGTGATGTCACCGCGGCCGAGGTCCTCGTCGAGCGCGAGCTCGATCAGGCGACGCACGGCAGGGATCGCCGCCAGCCCGCGCAGCATCGAAGCGTCAGCCATGTCGGGGGACATATACACGACTCGTGTGACGATCGATCCAGCATTTTCGGCCATGATCTTTGCGGCCGGCGCGGTCGCGTTTCATGGTGCAGGCGTGGATCTCCAGACCCGTAGCGCATGCGTGATCTTCGGGGCGACGCCGGCCGAGGTGGCGGAGGTCGCGATCTCCCCCGCCATCGCGATCCGCGCGAACCGCCATGGCAGCCTCGTCACCGGCCGCACCGGTGACCACGTCATCGACTACGCCGCGACGCTGACCGGCCCGGTCTACGACCTCATGTACAACCCGCGCACCGGCTGGTTCGTGGTCACGGTGTACCGCCGCGGCCTCGAAGCGCCCGAGCGCTGGGACAACCGCCCCGGCACCGACGCCGGCTACCCACGCATCACCGAGCTCCTCGGCGCCGCGACACCGGCCGCGATCCTCGCCGCGCTCGACGTCGATCCCGACGTCCTGGGCTACGCGCCCGCGTGAGCCGGGCGCCCGCTACAGCGCCTGCAGGAACAGCCCGAACGACGCGTTGACGCAGGCGCGGCCCCACGTGATGCCGCCGGTGCGGGCGCGCAGGAAGAGCGGCTCGCAGGCCAGTCCCGCGCCGCACGAGGCGTCACTGACGCACGGGTCGACGCAGACGCCGAGGTCGCTCTCGCAGAACTCGCTGACGCACTGGGTGTTCTGCGTGCACGCCGCGCCGCCGATGCGGTCGTGCGCACCACCCGCCGCGTCGGCGAGGCAGACGCGGACGGTCTCCATCGCCGGCTGCCCCGCGACGCCGACCGGGTTCGCCGCGCCCCACACGCCGGCCGCGACCTGGGCACCGCGGAGCGAGCAGTGGAAGCCCGTGGGACACTGCCCGTCGTCGCCGCACGGCTGCGCGCAGACGCCACCGACGCACGAGGCCGCCCCCCACAGGCAGGCCTGGGTCGGGCCGCAGCTCTCGCCGGTGACGCGGGTGCCGTTGTTGTCGAGCTGACACATCGCGTACATCGCGGTCGCGCCGCCCAGGATCTCGCAGACCGTGCCAGCCGCGCAGCTGCCCGGCGCGCCGGGGGCGTGGTGATCGCAGTAGTCGATGCAGCGCTTCTGCTGGCAGCCCGGCCCGACGCACAGGTTGTCGCACTCGCCACTGCGACACTCGGCGTCGACGTCGCAGATCTCGCCCGCGAGCCTGGCGCCGAGCGCCTCGGTGGTCTCGGCGCACGCGTGCTGGTTGTCGGACAGCGTCCAGCGGAAGCGGCAGGTCTGCGTCGCGGTGCAGCCGGCGCCGATCGGCCCGGTGAAGCTGCCCTCGCAGAACGAGGCGCACCGATAGTCGCCGGTGCACTGGCCGTTCGCACCGACGACGCAGCCGCACTGCAGATCGTCGCGGCACACGTCGGCGCCGCTCGCGAAGTTGCAAGGCTCGCTGACGCCGCAGTTCTCGGTCGTGAACGCGTTGCAGTCGGTGTCCCGGCCATCACAGACCTCGGCCTTGCCCGGGCCGACCGACGCCAGCGTGTCATCGCAGTCGCCCATGCACTCGCTCGCGCCGTCGCCGTCCTTGTCGACGGGGTCGCACGGCAGGCAGGTCTCGTCGATGAAGCCGTTGCAGTTGTCGTCGCGGCCGTTGCCGGTGCCGGCGTCGCCGCACAGCTCGGGCGCGCCCGGGTTGGTGGTCGCCTGCAGGTCGTCGCAGTCGCGGACCAGCGGATCGTCGGAGCACACCGAGTAGGTGTCGGCATCCATGTCGAACGTCTCGTCGATCTTCAGATCGCAGTCGTCGTCGACGCCGTTGCACTTCTCGGTCGCGCCGGGGAGCACGAGGCCGTTGGTGTCATCGCAATCGAGGCACTGGTTCGCGCCGTCGAAGTCCGCGTCGATCGTCGTGTTGCAGGTCTCGCAGGCGCCGTTCTGGCAGAACCCCGTCGGGCACGTCGTGCCGTTCGGCGCGAGCGCATCGGCCGGACACGCGGCGCCGAGGCCGCTGCAGACCTCGGCGGTGTCGCACTCGGAGCCGGCGGCGCGGCACTCGTTCCCGAACCCGACGAACAGGCACGCCGAGCAGCAGTCACCGGGCAGGGCGTCGTCGCACTGCTCGTCACCGCTGACCTCGCCATCGCCGCACACCGCCCCGGTGACGTTGCCGTCGCCGGTCGCGGCGTCGGGACCCGCGGTGCCGGGCCGGATGTTATCGCCGCAGCCGGTGACGCCCCCACCAAGCAGCAGCACGAGCACGCAGATCAGCCAGGTTCCCCGCATCCGGACATCGTCGCAGTCCCGTGGGGTTCTGAACAGGTGCGCGCCAGTCCTACGCCCACTGCTGGACGCGCCAGCCACGCTGGCGGGCGAGCCGGCGCAGCCGCGCGTCGGGGTTCACCGCGATGGCGGTGCCGACGCGCTCGAGCATCGGGCGATCGTTGTAGCTGTCGGAGTAGAACGTACTGTGCGCCAGATCGATCACGTGCTCGACGGCCCAGCGCTCCGCGAGGCTGACCTTGTGCAGGCCGAAGCACGGCCGCGCGCGCCCGGTGAAGGCGCCGTCCTCGACCTCGAGCTCCGACGACAGCACGTGGTCGATGCCCATGGCGCGCGCGACCGGCCGGGCGGCGTACTGCGTCGAGCCGGTGGCCAGCACGAGGACGTCCCCGGCCTGCCGGTGGTGCTCGATCGCGACCCGCGCCGCGAGCGCGATCTCGGGCTCGACGTGGTCGCGGTACCAGATCTCGGCCTTCGCGATCATCTCGGCCTCTGGGTCGCCGCGCAGCTCCGCGGCGAGCCGGTTGAACACGGTGTCCATGTCGAGGATCGACAGCTTGTAGAGCGTGCTCCAGTACAGCGCCTTCGCGAGCGTGCGCTTGCCGACCTCGCCGCGCGCGTAGAGGAACTGCGTCCAGCTCATCGCGGTGTCGACGCGCAGCAGCGTCTTGTCCATGTCGAAGAACGCTGCGCGCCGCATCAGCCGCCTCGCACGAGGAACGTCACCTCGCGCGTGCCCGCGTGGTACTCGAGCGTCATCACGTCGAGCCGCGCCGACGCGAGGTAGCGCAGCGCCTCGTCCATGAAGCTGCCGAAGCTCTGGCAGCGCGCACCGAGCGTGTAGAGGCCGGGCAGCATCGACGACAGGACGGTGCTCGTCCCACGGAGCCGGATCTTCGTCACGCCGCTATCGGTCAACATGGCGCGGAGCGTAGCAGGTCAGCCCAGGCCCATCAGCGCAGCACCATCAGATCGAGGAAGCGGATCAGGATGTTCGAGCCGGCGTGGGTGATCGTCGACGCGAGGATCGAGCCGGTCGCGGACCGCATCCAGCCGAACAGCAGCCCCGGGAAGAACGTCGCGAGCGCACGCGGATCGCCATCCTTCGGCAAGTGGATGAGCGCGAACGCCAGCGCCGAGATCACGAGGGCCCAGCCGATGCCGCCGCCGAGCACGCGGTACTTCGGCGGGAACCGCTGCTCGAGCAGGCCGAGCAGGAAGCCGCGGAAGAACAGCTCCTCGGGCAGCGCGACGACGACGAGCTGGACCGCGCAGAACTCGGCGAGCTTCCAGGTCAGCTCCGGCGCCTGCAGTCCCGCCAGTCCGCCATAGCGGCTGCACATGCCTCGCGGCACCAGGTTCGACAGCAGCTCCGAGTTGCACGCGATCTCGTAGAAGGCGAAGTAGCCGAGCGCGAACACCGGAAAGATCGCGGCGATCGCGCAGGCCGCGGTGACGAGCCCGCGCGCGATCGGCTCGGCGTGGAAGCCGTAGTCGTCGAGGGTCTCGGTGGCCGCCGCGGCGGCGTGCTCGGCGCGCGGGTGCGGGTGCAACGCCCGGGTCCGGCGCCACGCCACGACCACCGGGACGTAGAGGAACAGCACGGCGACCAGCGCGGACCCGAGGTGGCCGACCGCGGGCAGCGTGACGTCGATCTGGACGAGCACCGTCACCAGCGCGGCGACGATCGCCCACGCGATCAGGGCGTCGCGGCCGGCGTGCTGGGAGCTGATCGCCACGGGGGGGCCGTCAGCGTAGCGCGCTACGGCGTGCGCAGCGGCTCGTACGAGCCGGTGATCACGGTCTCCGCGATCACCGGGGTCGACAGCTCGGCGACGAGCTCGAGGTTGTCGGCGGCGAGGTCGGCGTCGGTCTTGTAGCCCCAGACCTGGACGAACGCGGTCGCCGCGGGCTGGAGCTCGATGATCATGAACAGCCCGTTCTTGCTGCCCGCCGGCTGCTGCGAGTGGCGGACCGGCAGGCCCACCGTCGGCGAGAAGTAGTAGGTGTCCGTGCCCGGGGCGTGCGTCACGGTGCCCGAGGTCGTCGACACCGTCGCGATGAAGTTCGAGACCTCACGGTCCTGGCAGTCGCGCATCGCGCCGGCGAGCACGCCGGTCCCGACGGTGCGCGACACGCCGATCAGCGCGGGCAGCGTCTGCGCGGTGGTCTTCGACACGCTCTTGATCGCGCCGCCGCTCTGGGTGGCCGCGTCCGGGGCGACCTTCTGGTTGAGCAGCAGCGTGTCGAGCGCGCTGTCGCTCGTGATCTTGTAGCCGAACCGCTTGGTGCCCACCGGCAGCGTGAAGGAGACGGCCGCGTTGCCGTCGGCCTGCTTGGTGTCGAGCACCATGCTGGTGTCCTGATCGCGGAACACGATGATGTTCGAGTTCGGGACCAGGTTGTCACTCTGGAAGTCCCGCACCGTGGCGGACAGCGTGACCGCGACCGTGGTCGCCGGATCGTTCGCGGGCGTGTTGAGGCACGTGAAGTCGGCCGGCCCGATCTCGGTCCACATGTCGTCGCCGAGGTCGTCGTGGTTCGCCTTCATCGACGCGGTCGGCTTTTTGAAGCCGATGTCCTTGACGCTCGCGTCCGGCGTGCCGTTGTCACCATTGCTCCCGCTCCCCCCGCACGCCGCGGCGACCAGCAAGGACGAAACGCCCACAACGCTCAGGGCTCGTGAGGGCAGCGTGAAAATCAGGCGAGTTCTCATCCATGGCTCCCGGCGAAAGATGGAACCTTTTAGCCACCCTGGCGGCGCCGATCAACTCGTTTCCGACGGGGACGCGCGGCAGTGTGACACCTTGCGCGTCGGGCGGGGGGCCAGCTAGAACCCAGGCATGGAGATTGCCAAGATCCGCGACATCCTCGGCGAGCAGGCCGCGCTGCTCGACCACAAGTGCAAGATCCCCGCGAGCCAGCTCACGGTGCCGTCGCCGAGGTACATCGACGAGGTCTTCACCCAGACCGACCGCACGCCCCGGGTGATGGGCGCGATGCAGCGGATGTTCGGGCACGGCCGGCTCGCCAATACCGGCTACCTGTCGATCCTGCCGGTCGACCAGGGCATCGAGCACTCGGCCGGCGCGTCGTTCGCGCCGAACCCGCAGATGTTCGACCCCGAGCACATCGTGCGCCTCGCCATCGAGGGTGGCTGCAGCGCCGTCGCCTCGACGTTCGGCGCGCTCGGCATGGTCGCGCGCAAGTACGCGCACAAGATCCCGTTCCTCGTGAAGATCAACCACAACGAGCTGCTGTCGTACCCGAACACGTACGACCAGACGCTGTTCGGCTCGATCCGCCAGGCCTTCGACATGGGTGCGCAGGGCGTCGGCGCGACGATCTACTGGGGCGCTGCCGAGTCGCGGCGCCAGCTCAACGAGATCGCGGAGGCGTTCGCCGAGGCCCACCGGCTCGGCATGTTCACGGTGCTGTGGTGCTACGTCCGCAACAACGCGTTCAAGACGTCGCTCGGTGACCAGAGCCTCGCGGCCGACCTCACCGGCCAGGCCAACCACCTCGGCGTGACGATCCAGGCCGACATCATCAAGCAGAAGCTCCCCGAGCTGAACGGCGGCTTCAACGATCCCGCGCTCAAGGGGCTCGGCAAGACGCACAAGAAGGTCTACACGGACCTCACGACCGACAACCCGATCGACCTCACGCGCTACCAGGTCGCGAACTGCTACATGGGACGGGTCGGCCTCATCAACAGCGGCGGCGCGTCGGGTGAGAACGACCTCCGCGACGCCGTGATGACGGCGGTCATCAACAAGCGCGCGGGCGGCATGGGCCTGATCGCCGGCCGCAAGGCGTTCCAGCGCCCGTTCAAGGAAGGCGTCGAGCTGCTCAACGCGATCCAGGACGTCTACCTGTCGAAGGACGTCACCATCGCCTGATCGGGCGGGCGTCGCTTGCTAGACTCGATCCCGATGACGCGCCTCGGGGAGCTGCTGGTCGGAGACGGCCTGCTCACCGGCGAACAGGTGGACCAGGCGCTGCGCGCGCAGGTGATGTGGGGTGGGCGGCTCGGCACCAACCTCATCGAGCTCGGCTACCTCGATCTCGACAAGCTCGCGGTCGCGCTCGGCCGCCAGCACGCGCTACCCGCCGCGCTCGGCCGCCACTTCGAGCAGAGCGAGCCGGCGCTGCAGCGGCTGCTGTCGGCGGAGTTCGCCGAGCGGTTCTCGTGCGTGCCGCTGCTCCGCGCGGGGCCCGGCAAGGCGCAGGTCATCGTCGCGTCGACCGGGCCGCTCGAGAAGAAGGCGCTCGCGATCGTCGCCGACGAGCTCGCGATCGAGCCGAAGCACATCGTGCAGTCGGTCGCCGGTGAGCTCCGCATCCGCTACCAGCTCGAGCTCGTCTACAAGATCCCGCGCGGCGCGCGCTTCCTGCGGCCCCGCGGCAAGACGATCCCGCCGTTCCCGCAGTTCGATATCGATCCGCTGGTGTTCGAGGACTCGCAGGTCGACAACCCGATCGTCACGTTCAAGCCCGTGGCGACGCCGGTGCCGCCACCGTCGGCCGTGCGCGTGCCCGCCGCCGCGCTCGACCCGCTCGCTCCACCGGCCCTCCCGCGCGC
>JALZOI010000968.1 GCA_030857245.1 Myxococcota bacterium | reverse complement strand
TGCCGGCGCTGCTGACCTCGACCGTCACCGAGCTCGCCGCGTCGCCGCGCGCGACCACCACGCAACGCGAAGCCGCGCGCACGCAGCTCGCGAACCGGCTGACCGCGATCGGCTGGACGCCCCAGCTCCACGCCTATCCCGGCGGCTCGAACGTCCACGCGACGATCCCCGCGACCATGGGCGCGGGCCCGGCGGTGATCGTCGGCGCCCACTTCGACAGCGTGGCCGCCAGCCCGGGCGCGAACGACAACGCGAGCGGTGCCGCCGTCGTGCTCGCCGTCGCGCGCTACCTCGCGGACGTGCCGTGCCGCACCGCGCCCGTCACGATCGTGTTCCTCGACCAGGAGGAGACCGGCCTGTTCGGTGCCCGCGCGTTCGCACAGCGCTTCGATCCCGCGAGCGTGCGGGCCGTGCACACGATCGATCAGGTCGCGTGGGACGCCGACGGTGATCGCCGCTTCGAGCTCGAGCTTCCCACGCCGGCGCTCGAGGCCGAGTGGCGCGCCGCCGCGATGACGGTCGGGATCAGCCTCGTCGCCACGACGACGAGCGGCACCGATCACGAGGCGTTCCGCGCTCTCGGGTTCGCGGCGGTCGGGCTCACCGAGGAGTACGTCGGGGGCGACACCTCCCCGCACCGCCACCTCGCGAGCGACACCCCGGCTACCGTCGATGCCGCCTACCTCCGGCTCGCGGCGATGCTGACGGCCGAGGTCGTGATCCGCCAGGTCGCGCCCTAGCTGCGATGCTGGGCATGCAGCCGCTTCGGGGGAAGCAGCCCGCGGTACCCTGGTCATCTGGGTTGGTCGTTGATCGTCCGCGCGACGCTGTGATCAGGCCTCGGCGCCGAGGGCCACCACGCTGATGCGACCCTCGTGGCGCAGCACGAGCTGACGGGCTCCGCGATTCGCGAAGGCTCCGATCGCGGAGCCCTCGAACGAGCCGTGGTTGCGGGCGCCCTGCTTGACGAACGTGAGCGTGCGGGTGCCGCCCTTCGGGAACACCGAGATGGTCTCGAGATCGGTGCCCGCGACGCGCGTGACGACGACGTCCTGCTGGTCGTGGGGGGTGACGCCGAGCGCCGCGAGCCAGCGCAGCCTCGCTGCGGTCACCGGGCCAGCTTCGAGCGCGAGCCAGCGAGCCGCGCGCTGGCTGCCCTCGATCGCGATCTCGAAGCGCTCGGTGCGGGTGATTGGCACCTCGAACGCGCCGTGCGCGCCGCGCTCGGGTCGCGCGTCGGCGAGGAAGACCTTGCGCGTCGCGGTGACGACCCGCGTCCCCGACGGGCCGAGCAGCGTGAAGGTGACCGGCGTGGCCGCGGTCGGGGCGGTCGCGATCTGCGTCGTGTCGAACGTCCGCGGGGTCAGCCAGCTCCACGTCAGGCCGTCGGGTGCGACCTCGGGGGTGTGCACGAAGCTGCGCGGCGCCGAGACCGTGCCACGGTCGCTGATGACCGCCCCGTGATGGGTCAGCTGCAGGACCTGGGGGGCGGGGTCGACGCCGTAGCCGCCGCACGCGTCGGCGGCGGGGCTCGGCAGGGTGGACGACAGGGCGAGGGCGGCGATCAGGAGGGTGCGCATGGGGTGGGCCTTTCCCTCTCTCAACGACGCGCTCCGGCGACCGGCGCACGAAAATCGTCCGGCGTCCGCGATCGCGCCCGATCGCGGGCACCTGGCGGCGCGCTGCGCCGATCCGGCGGCTCGCCCGTTCAGGGGTCGTGCCGCGACCGCTCGACCGATGCCAGCAGCCGCTCGACGCTGAGCTCCACCCGACTCCGCACGAGGTCGAACATCTCGTCGAGCTCCTCGCTCGGGGCGCCGAGCTCGTCGACCACGTGACGGCGGGTCGCCGCGAACACCGCCTCGCGCGCCGCGGCGAGCCAGCGCACGACCGTGGCGCGGTGCACGCCGTACATCTGCGCGAGCTGCTCGAGCGTGACGCCGCCGAGGAAGTGCAGGCGCAGCACGTTGCGATCGCGCTGCGAGGCAGTCGCGACCGCGCGCGCGAAGCCGGCCGCGAACGCGGTGCGGTACTGCGCCTTGATCAGCGACAGCTCGACGTCGCCGGTGGCGGCGAGCTCGCGCCCGACCGGCAGCTCGACCTCGCGCGCCTCGTGGCGAATCCGATCGATCGCGGTGCGGGTCGCGGTGACCTGCACGAGCCCTCGCAGCCGGCCGCGACCCGCGTAGGCGAGGATGCGCGGTGGCTCGCCGGCGTCCGCGAGCAGAAGCTTGTCTCGCACGGTGGCGCGGACGTCCTCGACGGTGGCCGCGGGCAGCTTCATGCTCGCGAGCGCCTGCGGGACCACCGCGAGGTACGCGCGGTCGAACGCGGTGATCGCGGCGGCGTCGCCGCGGGCACAGCCGAGCGCGAGGTGGAGCTCGCCGAGCGCGGCCACGGTG
>JALZOI010000327.1 GCA_030857245.1 Myxococcota bacterium | reverse complement strand
GTGCGCACGTCGGTCACGTCGAGCACGAACGCAACTGGCGGCGCGCGCCGGTCACCGCGGGCAGCCGATCGCGCGTGCGTGCGGCGCGCCCGCCGTCTCGTCGAACAGAGTGGGGGTGGCGGGGGAGCGCGGCACGCTCCCCCGCAGGAGGACGAGCCGCAGGCGAGTCCGGACGATCACCTGACGCGCCGCCTCACCGACGCGGTTCGAAGCAGGATGCGCACCGCTCGCGGTGCGCACGTCGGTCACGTCGAGCACGAACGCAACTGGCGGCGCGTCAGGTGCCGCCGAACTTGAAGCCGCTGCGGGTGGTGCGCGCGAGGTAGCGAGCGTCGCGCATGAGCTGATCGAGGCGCTGGATGTCGTTGCTGTCGTAAGCGCCGCGGATCTTGAGGTCGCCATCGACGAGGAGGAAGTAGCCAGAGTGCGCGATGTTGGGCGCGCCCGAGCGGGTGGTGCCCTCGTGCAGCGTCGAGTTCATGAAGGTCCCCTCGACGAGCGTGCGCACCTTGTCGGTGGGGCCGGTCAGGAACTTCCAGCGATCGGGGTTCGCCTTGTAGCCGGCGGAGAACGCCGCGAGCCGCTCCGGCGTGTCGTGCTCGGGGTCGACGGTGATCGACAGCATCTTGATCCCGATGCCGCGCTTGTCGCGGGTCTTGTCCTCGACCCGCTGCATCTTCATCGAGATCACCGGGCAGATCGTGTCGCACCGCGTGAAGATGAAGTTGATGATCGTCGGGTGACCGCGGAGCCCCTCCTCGGTGAAAGGCAGGCCCTGCGCATCGACCAGCTCGAACGGCGGGACGTCACCGAGGTCCTGGAGCGCCGGCGGCTCCGGGCGGCACATCAGCGTCGGGACGACGATGGACGGCACGACCGCGACCAGGAAGATCACGAGCAACGCGAGGAGCAGGCGCCGGCCGGGCACCCGGATCGGGGTCGCTGCGTCGCTGGGCACCGGCGGACCCTGGCAGATCTTCGGTGGGATTGCACGGGCGGTGGCGTGCGGCATCGTGGCGCGGGAGGCCGGCGCCCGCCTCCCGCCGACCGGGGCTAGACCGAGGACCAGTCGCGCTGGGTGACGTCCTCGCGACCACGCTTCGTGGGCGGGTGCGAGAGGTCCCAGGCGCGCCGCTTGCGCTGCTTGTCCTGCTGCCGCTCGTCGAGGATGGAGCCGATGCGGCCATGGACCAGGGTCCACGCCGCCGCGAGCTCGGCGGGCGGGAGGCTGCCGTGCTGCGCGAGGTCGACGACCTCGCCGTCGATCACGACCACACCGTCGAAGGCGCGCGCGATCAGCTCGGCGTACTCGCAGGCGAGCTCCGTCGCGCCATGGCAGTGCAGCGTCACGACGGCCGCGAGCTCGCGATCGCGGATCAGCAGCGTCGAGTGTCCGCGCGGCGACCACGCCCGGATCGTGCGCGCCGCGGCGAGCTCGATCTGCGCGACCTGACAGGACTGGAGCAGCGCAGCGGCGATCGACGGATCGCGGCGGCAGGCGACGTGGATCTCGACGGGCATGGCCGGCCAATAACACGGAGTCGTGAGCCTGCGTGCGAAATCAACTCACCACGAGCTCGATCACGGTGGACGTCCACGTGCCGCCCGCTCCCGACGGCGCCCGAGCCGCCGCGCTCGGAGCCGCCTACTTGCTGAGCTTCTCGGGGTCGAGCTCGGTGACCCGGCGGCCGGTCACCAGCCGGTTGATGATCCACAGCACGGCGCCGACGCCGACGAGGCTCGCGGCGATCACGTAGATCCGCCCGGGCCGCCCGCTCAGCGGGCTCGCGAGCACGAGGGTCGTCACCGCCCCGAGCACCGCGATCCACGTCGGGGTGCGGTAGTGCGCGTGCTCGACGGGGCGATCGCGCAGCACGAGCACGGCGATGTTGACGAGCGCGAACACGACGAGGAGCAGCAGCACGGTGGTGTCCGCGAGATCGCGCACGGCATCCGCCGAGTAGCGGCCATACGTGATCAGCGCGAGCGAGATCAGGACCGTGAAGCCGATCGCGACGACCGGAGTACGGCGCCCGGCGTGGACCTTCCCGAGCGCGGCGGGCACGATGCGCTCGTTCGCCATGCCGTAGAGCAGTCGCGACGCCATCATCATGTTGATCAGCGCCGTGTTGCCGATCGCGAGCAGGGCGATGATCGCGAACAGCTTCGGCGGGAACTGGACGCCGGCGGCGTTCACGACCTCGAGCAGTGGCCCCGACGACTTCGCGAGGGCGCCGGGCGCGACGAGCGTGACGGCGATGAACGCGATCACGACGTAGATGACGCCCGTGATCGCGATGCCGATGAACAGCGCGCGGGGGAACGTGCGGCTCGGCTCCTCGGTCTCCTCGGCGAGGTTCACCGAGTCCTCGAAGCCGATCAGCGCGTAGAAGCCGAGCGCGGTCGCGCCGAGCACGCCGAGCAGCGCGCCGTCGGGGGCCTCGAGCGTGAACGCGCGGGACGTGTCTCCCTCACCGCGCGCGATGCCGATCACGCCGACGACGATCACGATCAGCAGGCCGGTGACCTCGACGATCGTGAGCACGAGGTTGACCTTCACCGATTCGGAGACGCCGAGGAAGTTGACGATCGTCACCACGCCGAGGAAGGCATACGCGGCGAGCAGCGTCGGCGAGTCCGGGAAGAACACGGTGAGGTAGCGGCCGCCGAACGCGATCGCCGCGGCCGACGCCGACGCGATCCCCGACATCATCACGGCGAAGGCGACGAGGAACGTGACGAACGGCTTGCCGAACGCGCGGTGCGTGTAGAGCGCGGCGCCGGCCGCCTTCGGGTACTTGCCGACGAGCTCGGCGTACGAGCCGGCGGTCAGCGCCGCGACGGCGAAGCCGATCGCGAGCGGCAACCAGATCATCCCGCCAACCAGGCCCGACAGCTTGCCGACGAGCGCGTAGATGCCAGCGCCGAGGATGTCCCCGACGATGAAGACGATCATCATCTTGCCGCCGATCGCGCGGGCGAGGCCGCCGGACTCGGTGCTGGCTGACATCCCGTCGATCTACCGCATCCGCTGCCGCGCGATCAGGACAGCGGCGCGGAATCGCCGATCGGTGCGGAGCGGAGCTGGATCGCGTCGACGTGCAGCCGGCGCTCCGCGGCCCGGCCGAGGGCGTCGAGGAAGCTCGCCGACCACGCGGCCGGCGTGGCCGGCCCGACGATCGCGTGCATGCGGCGGTGGCGGTGCTGGCGCTCCTCGAGCGGCATCCGCAGCGCGCGATCGAGGTCGGCCGCGAGCCCGTCGGGATGGTACGGGTTCGTCAGCACCGCGTCGGTGAGCTCGGCGGCGGCGCCCGCGAACCGCGACAGCACGAGCACGCCCGGTGCCGCGGGGCGCTGCGCCGCGACGAACTCCTTGGCGACGAGGTTCATGCCATCGCGCAACGGGGTCACGAGCGCCACGTCGGTCATCCGGTAGAGCTGCGCGAGCGCGGCGTGATCGTACGAGCGATAGAGGTAGCGCACCGGGATCCAGTCGGCCTCGCCGAAGGCGCCGTTGATCCGGCCGACCATCGTCTCGACGCGGTGCTTGAGCTCGGCGTACTCCGGGATCTCGGAGCGCGATGGCACCGAGACCTGGACGAAGGTCACGCGGCCGCGCCACTCCGGGAAGCGCTCGAGCAGGCGCTCGTAGCCGGCGAGCCGCTCGGGGATGCCCTTCGAGTAGTCGAGCCGATCGACGCCCAGGATCAGCCGGCGCTCGCCGAGGCCCACCTCGAAGCCGGCGAGATCGGGCGCGGCGGCGGCCTCGGCCGTGAACACGGAGGCGTCGATCGGGATCGGGAACACGCCGTACGCGGTGATCCGATGATCGCGTCGGACCTCGCCGCGGTCGACCTGGGCGCCGGGCAAGTCGCGCACCGCATCCGTGAAGTGCTCGGCCCACCGCGCCGTGTGGAACCCGACCAGATCGAAGTCGAGCATGGCGTCGAGCAGCTCGCTCGCCCACGGCATGGACTCGAACAGGTCGCGGGACGGGAAGGGGATGTGCAGGAACAGGCCGATGGGGCCCTGGTGACCGCGCCGGCGCAGGGCGCGCGCGACCAGCAGCAGGTGATAGTCGTGCACCCAGATCGTGGCGTCGGGACGCGCGAGCTCGAGCGCGTGCTGCGCGTACTCGTCGTTCGCGGCGACGTACGCCTCCCAGTCGGCATCGTGGTAGGTGACCCTGGGGAAGCTGTGGAACAGCGGCCACAGCACGCGGTTGCAGAAGCCACCGTAGAACCGCTGTCGCCACGCCGGCGTGAGATCGAAGCTCGCGCGCGGCGGCTCGGCGAACGCATCGATCGCGAGCGCGCTCTTGCCGTCGCGCTCGTGGCCGCTCCAGCCGAGCCAGATTCCTCTGCGATCGCGCAGCGCGGGCTCGAGCGCGGAGACGAGGCCACCGACCTCGCGCTGGCGGCCGAGCGTCTGGGTGGGGATGCGGTTCGACAGCACGACGAGGCTCCGCTCACGGGTGGGCCGCATCTCGAGGATGGGCGTCACCGGTGGGGCCTCGACGGACGCGCCGTCGCGGCATCGCTCGATCCACTGGAGGAAGCCGGCGACGGCCGCGGGATCCCCGAGGGCCGCGTGCGCCTGCGAGCGCCGGCCGTGCTCGCCGACGGCGATCCCGACGTCGCCCTCCACGAGCATCCCGAACATGTCCTCGTCGGTGACGTCATCGCCGATCGCGATCATCCGGGCGCCGTCGAGGTGCTCGCGGACGCGCACGACCGCGAGCCCCTTGTGCACGCTACGGCGCCGCACCTCGAGCATGTCCACGCCGGGGAGCCGCTCGTACTCGGCGTTCGCCTGGAGCCACTCGTCGCAGGCGAGCTCGGCGGCGGCCAGCAGCGCCGACCGGAGCTCGACCGGGACCTCGCGCCAGTGCAGGCAGACCGAGAGGGTCTTGCGCTCGGTGCGCGCCCCGGGCACCTGCGCGAGGGCCTCGAGCGACGCGCTCAGCAGGTCGAGCTCGGGTGGGTGCGCGGACGGGCCGGTCCACGTCCCGTCCGCGCAGTGCCACGCGCCGTGCTCGGCGAACCACCAGATGCCGGGCAGCCGCGGGATCAGCGGCTCGATCGCTGCGCGGGGACGACCCGACACGACGGACACGTGGACGCCGCTCGCGACGAGGCGCTCGATCGTCTCGACCACCACGTCGTCGAGCACCGTGTCGGCGGGCGTCGCCGCGAACTCGACGAGCGTGCCATCGAAGTCGAGCAGCAAGGCGAGGCGATCGTGCGTGACGAGCTCGCGCCAGCGACTGGGATCGGGTAACGCGAACGCGAGGTCGAGGCCATGCATCGGGAGGGTACTCCTGGCAGGTGGCGGCCCGACCAACCCTTGTCCTGCGCTCCTGATGGAGCACACCCTGCAAGATGATTTGAGCCCATACGATATCCTTTGTAAGCAGCCGCTGACAAGCACGATCGCGAGGGCTCAGTGAGCGGGAGAGATTGGCCAAGAGCGCCAAGCCGCCAAGGAAGGGGTGAAGGACGGGGGGCGCACCCTCCGAGCTTCTCTACGAATCCTTGGCGTCCCTTGGCGGCCTTGGCGGCCAATCTCCGGGGACTCAGACGGCGCGGCGGCGGCTCGCCAGGAAGTGCTTCCGGAGCTCCGGATCGCGCAGCTTCGCGGCCTTGGCCTCGACCTCGGCCGCGGCGCGGGTCTCGGCGGCTCGCGCATCGACGTCGCGGCCGGCGGCGGCGAGGATCTGCGACCGCCAGCGGTGGACGTGCTCGGTCCCTTCGGGGCGCGCGCCCTCGAGCAGCTGGACCGCCTCGTCGACCGCGGTGATCGCCTCGTCGTGGCGCCCGAGCTTCGACAGCGCGAGCCCCTGGAACGTCAGGCCGTAGATGATGCCGACGAGCATCGGCATCTTGCGGGCCCACTCGGTCGCCGAGCGCGCCATCTCGAGCGCGGCCTCGGGCGGATCGCCGACGGCGAGGTGGGCGAAGGCGATGTACTGGAGCGCCCGGACTTCCTGGTAGCGCTCGCGGTTCTCGGTCGCCAGGGCTAGGCCGCGCTCGAACATCTCGAGCGCTCCCTTGACGTCGCCCCGCTGCATCTTGGTCTGGCCCAGCGACACCGCCGCGTCGGCCGCTGCCGAGAGATCGCCGGTCTGCTCGGCGACCTTGACCGCCTTGCCGAGGTAGCTCTCGGCGCGATCGACGTCCCCGAGATCGGAGTAGCACTGCCCGATGTTGCCGAGCTTGAGCGCGATGCCACTGCGATCGCCGAGCGCCTGATCGATCTTGAGCGCGCTCTTGTAGTGGGCGAGGGCCTCCTCGTACTCGCCGAGCGCGGCGAACACGATGCCCATGTTGTTGAGCGCGCGCGCCTCGTGCCGCGCCATCCCGATCGCGCGGTAGATCACGAGCGCCTCGGCGTAGCTCTCGATCGCGGCCTCGAGGCGGCCGATGTTCCACAGCGTCGTGCCGCGCTGGTTCAGGATCGTCGCACGCGCCATCAGGACCGGCGTCGGCGGGCGGCTCGTCGCGGTGTCGCTCGTGGTCCCGGCGCGGTCGCACAGCTCGAGCGCCTGCTCGACGAGGCGCAGCGACTCCTCCGCGTTGCCGACGAGCCGGGCGATCGCCGCGCGCAGCCGCAGCGCCTCGGCCTCGAGCAGCACGTCCTTCGCGTCGCGTGCGTACTGCAGCGCGGGGGCGGCGGCTCGCAGCGCCGCCGGCGCCTTGCCGACGTCGATGTAGAACTGGGCGAGCGCGCAATGCGCCTGCGCGAGCTTGCCGGGCTCGCCCAGGGCATCCGCTTCCTTGCGGAGCGCGTGGAGCTCGCGGAGTTGTTGTGGCCGCTTGGCCATCCGCCGCAGGATCTCCTCGCGCAGGCGGTGCGCCGAGAAGCGGCGATCGTGATCCGTGCTCGGCAGCAGCTTGAGCGCGCGCGACAGCTGGCGGAAGGCGTCGGCGTTGCCGCCGAGCTCGATCGCGTGCCCGGCGGCGCGCAGGTAGCGATCCGCGGCCGCGGTCTCGTCGCCGGCGAGCTCGAGGTGCCGCGCGATCAGCGCGTCGTCCTGACCGAGCCGGTAGCCGGCGGCGCCCGCGATCCGCGCGGCCACGGCGCGGTGCATCTCCACGCGAGTGTCGTGCGGGATCAGCCCGTACGCGACGGTCATCGTCATGTCGTTCTTGAACCGGTACTCGCCCTCGAGCGGCGACAGCAGGCCGCGGCGCACCAGCTCGTCGAGCTCGAGGCGCACCGGTCGTCCGAGCAGCTGCGCGAGCGTGGCGGCGGTGACGTGGCGGCCGAGGACGGAGGCGTGGACGATGGCGTCCTTCTCCGCGATCGGCAGCGCGTCGATGCGGGTGAGGATCAGATCCTCCACCGTCGACGGCACGTAGATCGGTGCGTCGCGCTTGACCCAGCGCAGCAGCCCGGGCCAGTTGTCGGCGCGGCTGACGTCCTCGGAGTCGGCGACGAGGATGCCGCGCTCGATCAGCGTATCGAGCAGCTCCTGGATGAAGAACGCGTTGCCGCCGGCGCGCGCGACGATCTGCTCGATCAGATCGTCGATGTCGTGGCCGGGCACGAAGCGCTCGGCGAGCAGCTCGCGCCGCGCCGCGACGGGCAGCTCGTCGAGGTGCACGAGCTCGGTGCCGAGCTCCTTCGCGAGCTTGAGGATGCGCGGCTCGGGCCGGCTCGTCATCAGGCCGAAGATCGGCCGCGGGGTGTCGACCTTGAGCAGCGCGGCGAACAGCTCCTGGCTGTCCTGATCGGCCCAGTGGATGTCCTCACCGACGAGCACGATCGGCTTGTCAGTCTCGAGCCGCTGCTCGATGCGGTTGAGCAGCTGGATCAGTGCCTGGCGGCGCGTATCGGCGTCGACGTCGCCGGGCGGGCGCGGCGCGCCGGGCTGGCC
>JALZOI010000967.1 GCA_030857245.1 Myxococcota bacterium | reverse complement strand
GCGGCGACGTCGTGTGGAGCGATCCGCTGCCCATCGTGCGCCACGCGATGGCCGTCTGTCAGCCGCTCGCGATCACCGGCCGTCTCCAGATCGAGTACGACGGCCCCGACGAGCTCTCTCGGGTCCGTATCCCGTCGACCGAGCTCACGCAGGTCCTCATCAACGTCGTCGCGAACGGCGCACAAGCCGTCGCCGCCCGCGGCGCGGGGAATGGCAGCGTCAAGATCGAGGCGAACGAGCGCGAAGGCATGCTCGAGCTCAAGATCGCCGACGACGGCGTCGGCATGTCGGCCGAGGTCCTCGGCCGCATCGGCACGCCGTTCTTCACCACGCGCGCCGAAGGCACCGGCCTCGGCATCGCGCAGTGTCAACGCCTCGTCGGCACGGCGGGCGGCCGCTTCCGCGTCGACAGCGAGCTCGGCAAGGGCACG
This sequence comes from Myxococcota bacterium, assembly GCA_030857245.1. Taxonomy (GTDB): domain Bacteria; phylum Myxococcota_A; class Polyangia; order Haliangiales; family Haliangiaceae; genus JABFXX01. The sequence goes on along the minus strand of JALZOI010000967.1, from coordinate 1,972 downwards.
GTCGTGACGATCCTGCTGCCGATCGCGCCGCGCGCGGCGTAGCGCTGCGCGCGAGCCCACCCCCCGACCGATCAGGGCCGGACCGCGTCCTTGAACCCCGGTTTGTCCTTGCAGCGCTCGAGCAAGGCGTCCATCGGCTCTTGCAGAGCGCGGGATCTCGACTCCACCAGGTGGGACCCCGCCGCGCGCTTGAAGATCTCCTCCATCCGGGCGCGGCACCCGTCCTCGAGCGATGCCGCCCACTCGCGCGTCTCCTTCGAGATCGCATTCCACGCTCGAGTCTCGCGTGCAAACTCCGAAAAGCTACGGACCGCCGCATCGCAATCGTGCCAGGTCGGGACACTCGCGAGCGCCTTCTCGATGTACCGAGTCATCGCCGTGAACGTGGCATCGGCGCGCTCGCCAATCTCGGCGTCGGTCGGACAGCGCACCACCGCGGCAGAGCCTGCCGTAGCGACGACCGGCACCGGTCGTTGTTCGCGCTGATCGTCCGGCGTCCCCTTGCACGCCACGGCCAGCAGCGCGATGCCGAACAGGTAGTGATGGCGTAGCATCGCGAGCGCGGAGCGCCCGCTAGCCCGAGACGGGACGTGGACCGATCGGCGCCGGCGGGGGCGAGTCCGGATCCCAGATGTTCGTGTGCTGGTACTGGCCCGTATCCATCAACGTGAAGCCGACGAACAGCGCCGCTGCGAGGATGGCGCTCAAGAACACGACCGAATGGAAGATCTTGTCGTACTTGAGGTGCATGAAGAACAGGACGACGAGCGTCGCCTTGATGACCGCGATGAACATCGCGAGCGCGAGGTTGATGTTCGCGCCGAAGTCGACCCGTGTCGCGAGGACCGTGACGATCGTGAGGAAGAGGAGCGAACCGCCCGTACCGAGGAGAACCTTGATCGACGCGGTGTGCGCGATGCCGTGATGGGCATCCCCCCCGTGATGATGGTCGGCATCGTCGGCATTGTGATGTTGGGTGGCCATATGGGTCCTCAGTGGATCAGGTAGAGGAGCGGGAAGAGGAAGATCCAGATCAAGTCGACGATGTGCCAGTACAGCGCGGCGAAGTCGACCGGTCCGAAGTAGTCCGGGGTGAAGTGGCCCTTGACCGCGCGGATGAGGAGCCAGATGAACACGAACACACCGACGAGGACGTGGATGCCGTGGAGGCCCGTCATCGCGAAGTAGATCGTGAAGAACATGCTCGTGTGCGGGGGCGGCGGGCCAGCGGCCTCGCGCTCCTTCGCATCGTGCGCGGACTCGCGTTGCGCCGCGGGGACCGGGCCGGTCGCGACCGCGGGCTTACCGAGCTGGAGCGTCTGTTCCTTGTCGGCGAGCGGATCCACGACGTCGGTGGACGGCGGCGGCGGGCCCTTGCACTGCGACTTGACGCGGATCTCCGGCGGGCGGATGTCGTGCTTCGCGTATTCGACGATGACGCCGACCGCCCCCGAGCGCGTGCACGTCGACGGTGGGACGCTGACCTCGCCGGCCTTTAGCTTTTGCGCCTTGATGCACTCGTCTTCGGAGTAGAAGGGCCCCGCGAACAGGAGCGCATCGGCCTCTCGCCACGTGAACGAGTAGCTGATGGTGCAGACGTCGGGCTGATAACCAGGACGCCAGCACGGCTTCGTCGTCTTGGGCTGCGGCTGGCTCGATGGACGCCACTCCGGGCACTGCTCCGGGAATGCCGTGCCGGTCGGCGTCTCGCGCTCGACGCACGCGGATGGCTGCGGCGGTTCCTTGGCCTTCGGATCCTTCGACGTCGGATCCGGCTTGAACGCCTTCCGCATCGCCGAGGCCTTCGTCGACTGCGCCGCTTCGCACTTCGAGAGCGGGAAGAATGGGCCTTCGACCTTCGGCGCGCCGTTCGCGTCGGGTGCCGTGAACTCGTAGTGAAGCTTCACTTCGCTCACGGTGCACGAGGCCTGCACGCCCGCCGCGAGCGGGTTCTGATCGATCGCGTAGTCGG
>JALZOI010000326.1 GCA_030857245.1 Myxococcota bacterium | reverse complement strand
CCGCCGAGGTGGGATCGCTCGCGGCGCCGATCGAGCGCCCCCAGACCCGCGCGAACACCGAGCCCGGCGGATCGTCGGCGGCGACCGCGCGGCTCGACGCGAAGGTCACGAGCCCCGGACGCATGTGCGAGAACCGCAGCTCGGGCCGCGTGCGCGCGACCTCGAGCTTGATCGCCGGCTCGAGGCCGGGCAGGCACGTCGCGAACACGAAGTCGCCCACGTCGTACTCGTAGCAGGTCTGAGGCCGCGCCGGGCTGCCGAAGGCGGGCGTGGTCGCTTGCCGCGGGCCTGTCTGCGACGGTGGCTTTCCGCTAGAGTTCGCCGCGCTCGATGTATCGGTTCCTGTACTGGCTCGTGTTGCAGCGGCTGCCGGCGGAAGGCACCCACCGGGTGTCGTTCGCGCTGCTGCGGGCGCTGGTGACGATGCCCGGGGTCGGCTCGCTGGTGCGGCGGGTGTTCGCGCCGCGCGATCCCGAGCTCCGCGTCCACGCGTTCGGCCGCGAGCTGCCGGGTCCGCTCGGCCTCGCCGCCGGCTTCGACAAGGACGCGAAGGGTGTCGGCGCGCTGCTCGCGCTCGGGTTCGGCTTCGTCGAGGTCGGCACGGTGACCGCCGAGGCGCAGCCCGGGAACCCGAAGCCGCGGCTGTTCCGGCTGCCGCGCGATCGCGCGCTGGTGAACCGGATGGGCTTCAACAATGACGGCGCGGGTGCCGCGGCCGGGCGGCTCGCGCATCGCGCCGAGGGCACCGTCGGCATCAACATCGGCAAGACGAAGCGGATCGCCGAGGCCGACGCGCTCGCGGACTTCACGGCCAGCGCGGAGCGGCTCGCCCCGCTCGCGGATTATCTCGTCGTCAACGTCAGCTCGCCGAACACGCCGGGGCTGCGCGATCTGCAGGCGGTCGACAAGCTGCGGCCGCTGCTCGAGGCGGTGCGTGCGGCGTGCGATCTCGCGTCGCCGCTGCGGCGCGTGCCGCTGCTCGTCAAGATCGCGCCGGATCTGGCGGATGCCGATGTCGACGCGGTCGCCGACCTCGCGCTCGCGCTCGGGCTCGACGGGATCATCGCGACGAACACGACGATCTCGCGGGCCGGTCTCGCGACGCCCGAGCCGGCCGTGCAGGCGCTCGGCGCGGGCGGGCTGTCGGGGGCGCCGCTCAAGGCGCGCGCACTCGAGGTGCTGCGCCGGATCCGCGCGCGGACCGGCGACCGGATGACGCTGATCGCGGTCGGCGGGATCGAGACTGCGGACGATGCGTGGCTGCGGATCCGCGCCGGCGCGACGCTGGTGCAGAGCTACACGGGGTTCGTGTACGGCGGGCCGACGTGGCCGCGCCGGCTGCAGCGCGAGCTGGCGGCGAAGGTGCGCGCGGCCGGGCTGACGTCGATCGAGCAGGCGATCGGTGCGGATGCCGGAGCGAGCAGCGAGCCGCAGGACTCGACGATCCGCGAGCGCGATCACGAGCAGAGCTAGAAGCAGGCCTTCGCGACGACGGTCATCATCGAGTCCTTGAGCTCTGCGGTGCACGCGAGCGGGACCGGGCACGTGCCGTCGCACTTGCCGGCGGGGCACAACATCGTCATGTCCTGGCAGATGATCCCGCAGAATGGCCGGCTCGGCTGGCCCTGCATCAACGTGATGTCGTAGACGCACGACGCGATGCCGGGACCGACGTAGCCCATGTTGCAGGTGTCGGTCATCGGGCCGCGGACGCAGGTCTTCGAGCACCACGCGCCGCCGCCGTATTGAGGCTCAAGCACTCGAAGCCAGCCGGGCAGTCGGCTTGCGGCATGTCCGCGACGGGCGTGCAGCGCTGGCCGATGCCCACCTGCGTCGAGACGGGCGCGTCCATCGGCTGCGGCGCGGCGTCGATGACCGGCGCGGCGTCGGGCTGGTTGTTGGGGCCGTCGCCGTCGTCATTGCCGCCGCAGGCGGAGGCGATGACGAGGAGCGCGAGCAGCGTGCACTTCGACACGGCTTACATCGGCTCGCAGCGCATCGACGTGGTGTTGCACGTGAGGCTACTCGGGCAGGTGTTGCCCGTGCCGCACGCGATACCGCACGCCATCTGGAACGTGTAGTTCGTGTTCGCCATGAGCGCGCCGGTCGGCATGCGACCGAAGATGATGTTGCAGGCGGCCGTGCCCGAGGCGCCACCGGTGTAGATGCCGGCGCACATCGCGTTCTGCGACGTCAGATCGGACGGCATGACGTTCTCGGGAACGCTCTGCGCATTCGTCCGGAAGGTGCCGTCGCTCACGCACACGTTGGTGCAGATACCGACGGTGCCGCCCATGACGAACGGTCCGAGGCAGCCAGGCGCGTTCGTCGGGCAGTCGGCGCCCATCATGGACAGCACGCACGTCTGGCCGAGACCCGCGAGGGCCGCGGGCGCATCGGGCGAAGCGTCGACGACGATCGCGGCATCGGGGGTGGGAGTGCTCCCACCGTCATCCGAGCATCCGGTGACAGCAAAGGAAGCGAGGATGACGAGCAGGCCGAGCGTACGCATGAATTCCCTCCTAAAGGTCCGCGCAGGAAATCACAACTGCGGCCGCGACGGAAGATCCGTCCACTGGCAGCGGCCGGCCGCCCCTGTAACCCGGTGTTCGCGGTGCTGCTAGAGTCCGCGCATGGCCCTCCGCAAGATCGCCCAGATCGGTCATCCCGTGCTGCGCGAGCTGGCTCGCCCGGTCACGCGCGACGAGCTCGCCACCCCGGAGATCCAGGGCTTCATCGACGACCTCATCGAGACGATGCGCGACGCCGACGGCGCGGGGCTCGCGGCGATCCAGGTCTACGAGCCGATCCAGATCTGCGTGATCGAGGTCCGCGGGAACAACCCGCGCTACCCGTACAAGCCGGTGATCCCGCTGACGATCCTTGTCAACCCGGTGCTGACGCCGGTCGACGACGAGCTGTTCGCGAACTACGAGGGCTGCCTCAGCGTCCCGAACTTGCGCGGCCTGGTGAAGCGCCATGTCCGGGTCCGGGTCCAGGCCTGGGACCGGCACGGGAAGCCAAACGACGAGGTGGTGGCCGGGCTCAAGGCCGCGACCTACCAGCACGAGGTGGATCACCTGCTGGGGACGATCTTCGTGGACCGCGCCGATCCCAGCACTTTCACGACCTGGGCCGAGTTCGACCGCCACCACAAGGCCGGGTTCGTGGAGCAGGCACAGGCGCTGGTCGCCCGCGTGGGCTCGTAAGCGTCAGATTTCGCCTAGAAAGCTTGCTCGCGACGGGACCGGTGCGGTTTCCTCGCCGTTCGCATGCCCCGCAAGCGTAGTCCACGGAAGGCCGCGGTGAAGACGCCGTTGCCGGAGGCCGCCGCGAAGACCGCGAAAGCCGCGAAGGCTGCGAAGGGCAGCAAGAAGGGCAAGAAGGGCAAGCAGAAGCCGGCCGCGCCGACCGGCCCGACCGGCCCGATGCTGACGGTGCGCCACATGGGCCGCCGCGACATCAACCGGGTGTGGGACTTCCTCAAGGTCAGCTTCCGCGACGTCAACGCGGAGACCGTCGAGTTCCAGCGGCCGCGCAGCAAGCATCGCTTCGAGGAGATCTACGAAGAGGACGGCATCGATCAGCTGGTCTTCGAGATCGATGGCGACATCGTGGCGTACGCGGAGTGCAGCTACGAGGTGATCGGCTCGGACAACTGGATCAACCCGCGCTACTTCGAGAAGCGGGACATGCGGCCGCTGTTCGTCGAGGAGCTCGCGGTGCATCCCGAGTATCACGGGCGCGGCGTCGGGTCGTTCGTGCTCGAGCAGCTGCATCACATCGCGCGCGTGCACGGGCTCAATCACCTCGTGCTCGAGGTCGCGGAGAACAACGAGCGCGCCCTCAACTGGTACAAGAAGCGCGCGTTCAAGAAGCTCGATGCAGCGATCTTCATGGCGTCGCCCGTCGACATCGAGCCCGAGCTGTTGCCGCCCCGCGAGTTGCCGCCGGCGCACGGCGAGGCGCCGCCGCCGACCGAAGACGACGGCGAAGCAGCGGGGTAGCGCGGCGGAACTGTCAGGCTCGGGTGCTAGCGATGCAGGCGGGGGAGGATTGCGAGGTGCATCGTGGTCGAACAGCAAGAGTCTGGTGGTGGCAGTGTCCGTGATGTGAAGGCCGCGTCCGTCCCCGAGTGGCGGATGTTGCACGACACATTCCGGCGGATCGTGAAGCAGCGGGGCGAGCTCGACGTCGAGGAGGCCCGGGCGCTGCGGCGTCTGCTCGTCCTGCGGATGTGGAAGAAGTTCGGGTATGTCTCGGCGCTCGATTATCTCGAGCGCGAGATCGGGTATGCGCCGCGTGAAGGGCGGGACCGCCTGCGGGTCGCGCGCGAGCTCGGGACGTTGCCGAAGCTCGAGGCGGCGCTCGCGAGTAACCAGCTGAAGTACACGGCGGTGCGCGAGCTCGTGCGGGTCGCGACGCCGGTGACCGAGGCCGCGTTCCTCGCGAAGGCGATCGGCAAGAACCTGCGCCAGGTCGAGGACATGGTGAGCGGGCTGCGCAAGGGGGACCCGCCGGACGCGCCCCCGGACCCGAGTGCGGTGCTGCGAACGCTGAAGTTCGAAGAGCTCGCGCCGGAGACGTACGCGCTGGCCCGCGAGGCGCGCGTCCGGCTCTCGGAGGAGCTCGGGATGCATCTCGAGGATAACGAGTTCCTGGCCACGGTGCTGCGGCGCGCGCTGGAAGGCATCGGTGCGACGGCGGACGGCGGCGCGGCGGCCGGTCCGACGCGGCCGTCACACCAGATCGCGGTGACGATCTGCAAGGCGTGCAAGCGCGGCGAGCAGCTGGCAGGAGGGCGCAAGGTCGCGCTGGGACCGACCGCGATCGACCGCGCCATGTGCGACGCGCAGTTCATCGGGGAGCTCGACGCGGAGCGTCCCGAGCGAGCGACGGCGGATGTCACACCGGCGGTGCGGCGGCTCGTGCTCCATCGCGACGGCCGGCGGTGCACGGCGCCGGGGTGCCGCTCGGCGCGCGCGCTCGACATCCACCACATCGTGCATCGCGAGCACGGAGGCAGCCACGGCGCCGACAACCTGATCCTGCTGTGCGGCGCGCACCATCAGCATGCGCACGATGGCGTGCTCGAGATCTCGGGGCGTGCGCCGGACCAGGTGACGTTCGTCCGGCGCGATCTCGGCGCGCATGATGTCCGGGATCCGGACAAGTCGCATGAATCGGATGAAGCGGTCGACCGCATCGAGCGGCTCGCGCTCGAGACCGAGGCGCGGCATGCGTTGACCGGGCTCGGGTTCAAGGTCGTCGAGGCGCGGTGCGCGGTGGACGTAGCGATGACCCACGTGGGTCACGGCGCACTCTCGCTGGAGGTGCTGGTGCGCGAGGCCTTGCGACATGCCCCGAAGCCACGCATGCCAGCGCGCCATGACCCACGTGGGTCAGGGAGGAGCTAGCGGCCGGCGTCGACCGCCACGGGGGGCATCGGCAGCGGTGCCTCGCACGAGACCTCGACGCGGGTGTCCGCGGCGGGTGGTTGCGTGCGCGTGACGATCACGCGAGCGTGATCCGTGGTCTCGGCGCACGCGACCGGATCCGGCACGATGTCGAAGCAGGTCCCGGTGCTCGGGCAGCGTGGCAGCGTGGTCGCGGTGCCGTCCGCGTGGACGTCGCGGGCCTCGCATGCGGGCTGGACGCCGGGATCCGCGAGGCTGTCCGCCAGCTGCGCGGTATCGATGCAGGCGATGCCGAGCGAGCGCTTGATGGCGAGCGTGGTCGCAGCGAGCTGCACGGCGAAGTCCAGCTGACAGATCGACGCGTGCACGCCGCGGGATCCGAACGACTCGACCAGCGCGGCGGTGCGCACCGCGGGGTTTGCCACCTGCGGGCCGGTCGGGCTGTCGTAGCTGCACGAGTGAGCGAGGGCGAGCTGGGAGGCGCCGTTGATGGTGCGCTGCTCGACGGAGACCGGCACCGGATCGCCCACCAGCGCGGCAACCGTGAGCTGCTCGTCGGGCACGAGGTCGCGGAGGAACTGCCCGGTGACATCCGGATCTTCGAGGTACTGCGAGTCCACGCGCGGACGACAGTTCGATTTCGGACCCGCTTCCGTGCAGTACACCACGTTCGCGCCGCCTACGGACACGCCTTCGCGAGGCGCGCGCGCTGCGCGGACGCCGGCCAGCGCGCATCGAACGCCTCGAGCTTGGTGATGGCGCTGCGATCGTGCAACCGACACAGCGCCTCGACCTCGATCGCCGCGGCATCCTCGGCGAGCTGGCCGCGGCCGGCGGTCTCGACGGCGTGCATGCGCACCGCCGCCAGTGCGGCTTCCGGCTGATCCTGGTGCAGCGAGGCCATCGCCGTGTCGACGAGCGCGACCTCGCGCGCCAGCGCGATCGGCTTCGCGCTCACCGGCGCGCCGAGAGTGATCACCGGCCCGCCAACGATGACCGCGCGCAGCGGTCGGGCCTCGACGCGGTGGTCGCGCGTCGATGTGACTCGTGCGCTCTGGGGTGGTGAGGCCACGCCGGACGTCGGCGCGGGCTCGCTCTCACGTGCTGTCCGCTGCTCGCGGTCGCCGCCGACGCCACGCGCCATCACCGGCGCCAGCTCGCGGAGCTCGAGCGCCGGCACGGTCGGCTGCGGTGCCTCGCCGTCCTGCCGCACCACCACCGCGCTGGTTGCGACTGCCGCGACGATCGCCACGATCGCCAGCTTCGCCGCGATCGCGCCACTGCCGAGCCCGCCTCCCGCGGCCGCTCCCACGCCAGCCCCCGCCCCCGCCCCGCCGATCGATGCGTCGATCTTCAGGCGCACCCGCGCGAGCGCCGCGGCATCGGGAGCGAGTCCGCCGCGCGCGGCGTCGAGCAGCGCCCGGGTCGCCGATCCCAGCTCGTGCGTCATGGCTTCACCTGCGCCCGCGCGGCGAGCTCGAAGGCGGCGCGCGCCAGCCGCAGCCGCGAGTACGTCGTGTTCAGGTTGAGCTCGAGCATGCGCGCTACTTCCGGTACCGAGAGCTGCTCGAGCTCGACCAGCGCGAACACCGTCCGCTTGTCCTCGTCGAGCTGCTGCAGGATCGCGAACACGGTCGCCGCCGCCTGCGCGCGCGACATCGCGGCGAACGTATCGGTCGGGCCCGCGGGATCGACGACGAGCTCCTCCGTGCGATCCGCCCCGACCCGTCGCCGGTGCGAGCTCGCGACCCGGCGCGCGATCTCGAACAGCCACGTCGTGATCGCCGCGCGACCTTCCCACTCGCGCAGCCGGCGATGCACCACCACGAATACGTCCTGCACGGCGTCCTCGACCTGCGCCTCGCCGACGCCGAATGTCCGCAGCACGCGCCACACGAACGCCGCGTGCGCTGCGTACACCTCGTCGAACGAGGGCACCTCGGTCTCTCCGGTGCGCGGGAGCGCATGGGCGACGGCCGTCATCTGGCTCATGAGTGCCGCCACCACCGCGGATCCGTCACGGCTCGTCGCCATTTCAGCGCCAGCCGATCTCGAGGCCCAGCGCGCAGCGCGCCGTGGCTCCGGAAGGGCGATAGGTCTCACCAGGTTGCGCGTCATCCACGCGCTCGCGGGTGAGCACCGCCGCGACCTCGAACGTCCCCACCAGCCGCACGTGCTCCGCCATCGGCCACGCAACGCCGAAGCCGGACGTGATCGCCGACCATGGCCCGGACCGCGTCGACGCGGTCAGCCCCACCCGCCGGCCGGTCAGCGTCCCGAGCTCTGCGCCGAGCCACGCCCGGATCGGCATGCGCGCGGGATTCCATCCGGCGCGCAGCCCGAGCATGTCGAGCCGCACCGCCTGACCGCCCGCGTCGGCCAGCGTGTCGGGGTCATCGGTCCAGCGCGCCACCGAGACCTCCGCGAACGCGTCGTGCCGGCGCGCATAGATCGCGAGCTCGCCGCCGACCCCGACG
>JALZOI010000023.1 GCA_030857245.1 Myxococcota bacterium | reverse complement strand
GCGAACGGCACCGGGCCGGGCAACTGCGTCGGGTCGATGCGTTCGAGCTCCATCGAACCGGTCGCGAGCCCGGGCGCGACGGTGCCCGCCGGCGGGAACGCCGCGCTCACGACGCCGGCGAGCGCGTCCGGCGAGGCCGTCGGCCACTTCGCCCACAGGAACGTCTCGAGGTCGCGCTGCATGTCGCCGGCGCTGCGGTAGCGCGCCTCGGGATCGCGCTCGAGCGCGCGCATCAGCACGGTCTCGAGCTCCTTCGGATAGCCGCGGCGGATCTCCGATGGCCGCGGCACCGTGCAGCGGATGATCCGATCCATGATCTGGCGGTCGGTGCTCGCGGCGAACAGGCGCGTGCCGGTCGTGATCTCGTAGAGCATCACGCCGAGCGCGAACACGTCGCTGCGCGCGTCGAGCGGCTTGCCGAGGCACTGCTCCGGTGACAGGTAGCCCAGCCGCTCGGTGCGTGCCTGCGGCGGGGTGTCGCGCGCGAGCCGCCGCGTGATCATGTCGCCGACGCCGAACCCGGTCAGCTTGACCTCGCCGTTGACGCCGAGCAGCACCTTCGACGGTGCGAGCTCGCGGTGGATGATGTCGAGCGCGGTGCCGCGCGCGTTGCAGAGGTGATGCGCGTGATCGAGTGCGTGGCACAGCTCGATGCCGATCGAGACCGCGCACGCGAGGGGCAACGTGCGGCCTTGCTTCGCGAGCACCGCGAGGAGCCGGCGCAGATCGGCGCCTTGCACGTACTCGAGCGTGTAGAAGTCCTCGCGCGACTCCACGACCTCGAGCACGCGCGCGATCCGCGGATGATCGAGCAGCGCGGCGATCCGCGCTTCGGAGCGGAAGCGCTCCAGGTACTCGGGGTCCGTCGCCAGGGCCACGGGCAGGCACTTGAGGACGACGAGCGTGTCCTTCCAGCCATCGAACAACCGCACGAGGTAGACCTCCGACGCCCCATCGCTCGACAGCCGCGCCACCACCTCCTGCTGCTGCGCTTCGTTGCGTCGCTCGGTCGCCTGCATCGTCGGAGTGGTCACGGACATCAGTGCCCACGCTACGGGATCTTCGGTGATCAGATCGAGATCGATGATTTTCGCGCGCGCGCTTACGAGTTCCTGCGATCGCAGCGATCCGGCGCGGCGTGATCGGCGGCCCACCCGACGGCGCGGCTGCCGAGTTTCGGTAGCGTGCCGCACGCGAGCAGGTTCGACCGAACGACGATCGGTACTCGAGCCCACGCAGCGGCTCGCAGATTCGGTGGACGAGGTGCGCGACCGGCACCACGCGCCTACAAGGTGGGACCGCGTCGGCTCGAGCGACGACGGACCGCTCGGCTCAGCGGGCTCGCCCGGCGAGGTCGCGGGTCGCCTCGTGCGCCGCGAGCGTGGCGCCGGTCGCGCCGAGCCCGAGCGCGATCAGGTTGAGGCCGGGCACGAGCAGCAACCCGGCGACCCCCGCGCCGAGCCCGAGCGCGCGGCCGCGACGCGCCCGGAGGTACTCGAGCTTCTCGCGATACGGCAGCTCGCGGCGTGACAGCACGGCGTCGTAGCAGTCGTACGCGGCGGCGCGGGCCGCGAAGTACCCGCCGAGCCCGAGCGCCGCGATCGTCCCGATGACCGGGATGAAGCCGAGCACGAACAGCAGCACGACCCCGAGCAGCGTCACCGCGAGCCGGCGGATCGCATGGCCGAGCCCCTTGACGGCACCGCGCGCGAACGCGACGAGCGAGAACTTCGGGCCGGTCGCGCCGGTCAGGCGCTGCTCGACCTCCTCGGAGAGCAGCTCGCAGAACGGTCCGGCGACGATCCCCGCGACCGCCACGAACACCAGCAGCGCTCCGATCACGAGCGCGATCACCACGACGCCCCACACCAGCCACTCGCCGACCCCGGCGATCACCGACGGCAGCCACGCCGTCACCTTGATGACGAGCGAGTCCGCGATGCGGACGATCGCGAGGACCAGCCCCACGAGGATGATCAGCGTGACGATCGCCGGCGCGATCACGTAGGCCCACAACCGAGGGTGCTTGTTCAGGAACGCCAGGCCGCGCCCGACGTCGCGCAGGCCTCGGGCGAGCTCGCTCATGGCGCGGAGCCTAGCGCAGGATCAGTCGCCGCGCGGGCCGTCGGTGCGCTGGGTCATGTTCTCGAACCGGGTGTACCGGCCCTCGAAGTGCGTCTCGATCGTGCCCGTCGCGCCGTGACGGTTCTTGCCGATGATGACCTCCGCGATGTGCGGGTTCTCGGCCTCCTTGTTGTAGACCACGTCCCGGTAGATGAACATGATCACGTCGGCGTCCTGCTCGATCGCTCCCGATTCGCGAAGGTCCGACAGCTGCGGGCGCTTGTCGGTGCGCTGCTCGAGCGAGCGGTTGAGCTGCGAGAGCGCGAGCACCGGGATCTCGAGCTCCTTCGCGAGCCCCTTGAGGCCGCGCGAGATCTCGCTGATCTCCTGCTCGCGCGAGGCCTTCGCCGCCTGGGGCGAGCCGCGCATGAGCTGGAGGTAGTCGACGACGATGAGCCCGGTCTTCTTGCCCGCGAACAGCTCCTTGTTCGAGCGGAACCGGCGGGCGCGCGCGCGCAGCTCGCGCAGCGAGAGGGCAGGGGTGTCATCGATCAGGATCGGCGCCTTCGACAGCGTCGCCGCGGCGTACGTCAGGTTCGTCATGTCCTGGCGCTGGAGCTGGCCGCGGCGCAGCGCCGACGAATCGACCCGCGCCTCGGAGCACAGCATGCGCTCGGCGAGCTGGGTCGCACCCATCTCGAGCGAGAACACGAGGCACGGCCAGCCGCCGCCGGTCGCCGCGTTCTGGGCGAGCGACAGCGCGAACGACGTCTTCCCCATCGCGGGACGAGCCGCGAGGATGATCAGCTCGGTCGGCTGCAGCCCGGCCGTACGCGCATCGAGGTCGGCGAAGCCGGTCGGCACGCCGGTGATGCCGTCGGCGGACTTGAAGCGTTCGTCGAGCGAGCCGAACACCTTCTTGACGAGGCTCTTGATCGGCTCGGGGCCCGCCTTGTCCTTGCGCTGCGTGACCTCGAAGATCTTGCCCTCGGCCTCGTCGAGGTAATCCCGGACCTCGAGGCCGTCCTCGTAGCCCTTCTCCGCGATCTCGCTGGCGGCGAGCATCAGCTTGCGCGCCTGGTTCTTGTCCGTGACGATCTCGGCGTACGCGAGGACGTTGTCCGCGGTCGGCACGCGCAGCGTGAGCTCGCCGAGGAACCCGATGCCGCCGATCGCGTCGAGCTTGCCGTGCTTCTCGATCTCGACCTCGAGCGTCACGACGTCGATCGGGCGCGCCGCCGCCTCGAGCGCGCGGATCGCCGCGAAGACGATCTTGTGCTTCATGTCGTAGAAGTCTTCGACCTCGAGCGTCTCGAGGTGGATCAGCACCTCGTTGCGCAGGATCACGCCGCCGAGGATCGAGGCCTCGGCGTCGAGGTTGTGCGGCAGCACCCGCCGGTCGCGCGACATCGGATCACTCTACATGCCCGGTGTGATCGCCCGTCGAGAACGTGCCCCGAAACGGAAGAAACGTCGGACACCTTCCGGCATCCGACGTTCTCCGACGCAAAACCGTCGCGAGCTGCTACTTGTCTTTGCCGACGACCCAGAACTTCAGGTTCGCGTTCACGCCGGCCGCGAGACGAACGACGGTCTCGTACTTGCCGAGCGCCTTCACGGACTGGTCGAGCTGCACCCAGCGGTGATCGATCTCGATCCCCGCCTTCTTCAGCTGCTCCGTGATGTCGCGGCTCGTCACCGAGCCGAACAGCTTCTCGTCCTCGCCGACGTTACGCTCGAACTGCAGCGTGATGCCGTTGATGCGCGTCGCGAGCTCGGTCGCCGAAGCGCGCTCCTTGGCGACGCGCTTCTCGATCAGCGCCTTCTCGTGGTCGAGGCGGTTCTTGTTGTGCACCGTCGCGCTGACCGCGAAGCCGCGGGGCACGAGGTAGTTGCGGCCGTAACCCGGCTTGACGCTGACGAGCTCGCCCGCCTTGCCAAGGTTATCGACGTCCTGCGTGAGGATGATCTGCATCGCCATGACGGTGTTCCTTAATCCCCGGTGACCGTGAACGGCAGGAGCGCGAGCATGCGCGCGCGCCGGATGGCCGTGGAGATGACGCGCTGCTGGCGAGCACTCGCACCGCTGATGCGGCGCGGGATCATCTTGCCGCGGTCGGTGACGAACGACCGCAGGATCTGCGGGTTCTTGTAATCGATCTTGGCAACGATCTCGTCCGAGAGCAGCTTGCGGCGAGCGCCGCCGCGTCCACCCTTGCTGCCACGGCGATCATCGCCGTCGCGATCGAGACCATCATCGGGAGCGTCCATACGAGTCGACATGACTTACTCCTTGTCCTCGCCCGCGGGGGCGTCAGCAGCGGGGGCCGCAGCAACCGGAGCAGCGTCGGCGGCCGGGGCGGCCTTCTTCTCGCTGCGGGGTTCCTCGGGGCGGGTGTGATCGAAGTCGCCGTAGTCGTCCTCGTCGCCGTCGCTCGACAGGTCCTCGCCGCCGCGCGAGAGGAACAGGTCCTCCTCGTCCGCCGCGGTCTGGGCCGCCTTGTCGTACGACGTGTCGTCGATCTCGGTCGGGCGCGCGCCGACGTCGATGTTCTCGTCGACCTTGACGCTGAGGAAGCGGATCACCGAGTCGAGCATGCGGAGGTTACGCTCCGTCTCCTCGACGACGCCCGGGGTCGCGAGGTACTGCCAGTAGAGGTAGATCCCCTTCCGCTCCTTCGCGACTTCGTAGGCGAGGCGGCGCTTGCCCCAGTTGTCGACCTTGAGGACCTTGCCGCCCATGCCCTCGATGATCCCGCGGATGCGGGTGTTCACCTCGGCGACACCCTCGTTCGGGGTGTTGGGGCGAAGGATGAAGGTGGTCTCGTATTCGCGGGCCGTGTTCGGCGTGTCGCGCTGACTCTGCAGACGGGTAGCGGTAGCCATGAGTGCGTCCTCTTGGGTGTGAAGCCCTCCAGTGGCGCTGGAGAGCGAGGTAGGGGCGGGTCTATATCACGAAGGTGCGAGCGGAGGTCGAGCGTTGTGTTGATTCATCGCCGGCACGACGCCCTTCGCGAGGACGCACTCGACGTCCTCGCAACCGGCCGCGATCATGGCCGTCACGATCGCGCTCTGCGCTGAAGGAAAGTCAGAGAGCACCCAGCCGGCGGCGTCCTTCGACCCCGGCGTGGTTTTCGGATCCCGACCGACGCCCATGCGCAGCCGCGCGAACGCGGCGCTGCCGAGCTGCTCCTGGATCGAGCGCAGCCCGTTGTGACCGCCGTGGCCGCCGCCATTCTTGAGGCGGACGGTCCCGAACGGCAGGTCGATCTCGTCGTGGACGACGAGCACCCGGTCGACCTCGACCTTGTGGAACCCCGCGGTCCGCTGCACGGCGAAGCCGGAGAGGTTCATGAACTCCATCGGCTTGAGTAGCGTGGCGCGCTCGCGCCCGCGCTCGGTCGTGACGATGCCGGACGTGACCTCGCCGCCGAGCTTCGACGACCACGCAGGCAAGCCGTGCTTGCGTGCGAGCTCGTCGAGCACCATGAACCCGATGTTGTGCCGGTTGAGCGCGTACTTCGCGCCCGGGTTGCCCAGCCCGACGACCAGCCAGGACATGACCCGTCGCGGTTACTTCTTGGGAGCCGGCTTGGCCGCAGGCTTCGCTGCTGCCTTGCCGCCTGCCGCCGCCGGAGCCGCGCCCTTGGCGCCTGCCGCCGGAGCTGCGCCCTTGGCCGCCGCCGGAGCCTTGGCACCGGCGGCCGGAGCCGCCGCCGCCGCGGGATCCGCCGCAGCCGCATCGGCCACCGGCGTCTTGTCCTCTTCCGGCGCCGCGCAGGTCGCGACCGCGAGGTCCCGGCCCGTGATGGTCGTGACGCCCGCGGGCAGCTCGATCGACGAGACGTGGATCACGTCACCGATCTCGAGCGGCGAGACATCGACGTTGATCTTGACCGGGATGTCGGCCGGCTTCGCGCGCAGCTCGAGGTTGCGGAGGACGATACGGATCTGGCCGCCGTCGATCGCGCCCTTCGGCTTGCCCGTGAACTCGAGCGGCACCGTCGAGGTGACCTCCTTGTTCGGGTCGACCGCGATCAGGTCCACGTGGGTGATCTCGCGGCGCACCGGATGGATCTGGTACTCCTTGACGAGCGCCGACAGCTGCACGTTCTGCGCGCCGCCCTCGATCGTCAGGCTGATGACCGTGTTGTGCTTGCGGATGGGATCGAGCGAGGCGCGGAGCGCGCGCACGTCGACCGTGATCGGCAGCGGCTCGATACGGCCGTCCGTCGAGGCGCCGTAGCAAACCCCGGGGACCTTGCCGGTCGACCGCAGCTGGCGCGAGGCGCCCTTGTGACCGGTCTTCTCGCGGAGCGTGACAGTGAGCTTTCCGACTTCCATGACGTTCTCTCTTCTAGCCTGGGCTTAGCTTGGGGCCGGGGTTGGCCGGGATCACACGAACAAGGAGCTGATCGAATCGCCGTGATGGATACGCTTGATCGCCTCGCCGAGGAGGCGACCGACGCTCTTCACGCGGACCGCGGTACACGCGGCACCCGCCTCTGACTGCGGGATCGTATTGGTGACGACGACGTGCTGCAGCGGCGAATCGCTGATCCGCTGGACGGCCATGCCGGAGAACACCGCGTGACTCGCGCAGGCCGACACGCTCGCCGCGCCGGCGTTCATGATCGCGTGCGCCGCGTTCGTCAGCGTGCCGGCGGTATCGATGATGTCATCGACGATCACCGTCTTCTTGCCGCGCACATCACCGACGATGTTCATGATCTCGGAGACGTTCGGGGCGGGGCGCCGCTTGTCGATGATGGCGAGGCCCGCACCGAGGCGCTTCGAGAACGCCCGGGCGCGCTCGACGCCGCCGGCGTCGGGCGAGACGATGACCGTGTTGTCACCGCCGAAGCCGAGCGTGCGGAGCTCCTCGATCAGGACGGGCATCCCGTAGAGGTGATCGAACGGGATGTCGAAGAAGCCCTGGATCTGGGCGGCGTGGAGATCCATCGCGAGCGCGCGATCCGCGCCCGCCGCGACGATCAGGTTCGCGACGAGCTTGCTCGTGATCGGCGTGCGCGGCTTCGTCTTGCGATCCTGCCGCGCGTATCCGAAGTACGGGATGATCGCGACGATGCTGCCCGCCGACGCGCGCTTCAGCGCATCGATCATGATCAGCAGCTCCATGATCGACTGGTTCGGCGGCGAGCACGTGGGCTGCACGACGAAGCAGTTGACGCCACGGACGTTCTCCCCGATCTCGACGTAGATCTCGCCGTCGGAGAAATGCGTGACGTCCGCGCGGCCGAGCGGGATCTCGACGAACTTGCAGATTTCGTCGGCGAGCGCGCGGTTCGCGTTGCCCGTGAAGATCGATAAAGACTTCAACACCGTGGGTCCCGTGGAAGGGGCGATCTACCAGTGTGGAGGCCCTGCCGTCAAGGCCCCGATTTGACATCGCCGGAGCTAACGCCGCAAAATCACGGACTATAGAGTCTGACGCGCGGGATCGAGGCCGAGCTCGCGGGCTCGCTCGACGAGCCGCTCGAGGGTCCCCGGTGCGACCTCGGAGGCCTCATCGACCAGCATCACGGGGACGCCGTCCTCGACGCGGTAGCGCAGCCGCGAGGCCACGCAGAGCAGGAAGCCGTTCGTGGCGTCCTCGTCGAGCTCGCCGCGCGGAAAATAGATCAGCGGCTGCTTCGACTTCGGACAGACCAGGATCTCGACGAGCTCGGGCGGAAGCACGCCCTCTCGTACCACGAAAGCGCAAATCCGCGCCGCCAGCGGCGTCCGCTGACCTCCACCCGCGCCGCGAGCCGGCCAACAAACCGGCCCCCAAAAAAAAGAGGCCCGCCGGAGCGGACCTCGTCACCGAGTGATGTCGCAGCCCTACTAGGGCGTCGGCGTCGGCGTCGGCGTCGGCGTGGCCGGGTCCGCCGGCGCCGGCGCGGGGCCGGGCGTCGGGTTCGCCGGAGCCGAGCCCTGCGTCAGCGCACTGACGAGCTTGAACTCGACGCGGCGGTTCTTGGCACGGGCTGCCTTCAGCTTGCCGCCCTTGAGACCGGTCTGCACGACGACCGGCACGGTGTCGCCGTAGCCACGCGCGGTCAGACGACTGGCCTCGATGCCCTTCGCGGTGAAGTACGCGGTGACCGACTCGGCGCGCGCCTGCGAGAGCTCGAGGTTGTCGGCGAACTTGCCACCCGCCTTGATCGGCTGGTCATCGGTGTGGCCCTGGATCTCGAGCTTGAGGTCCGGGAACTCCTTGAGGACCGCGACCGCCTTGTCGAGCTGGCGGTTCGACGTGGCGAGCAGGTCGGCCGAGTTCACGCGGAAGTTGATGCCCTGGATGACACCCGTGAACTTCTTGAGCTGAGCCGGGATCTCATCCGGGCAGCCGTCCTCGTCCTGGAAGCCGTTCTTGGTCTCGGCCTGGTCGGGGCACTTGTCCTGCGCGTCGAGCACGCCGTCCTGATCGTTGTCCGGATCGGGGCAGCCGTCCTCGTCCTGGAAGCCGTCCTTGTCCTCGGCCTCGTTCGGGCACTGGTCGGCCGCGTCGGGGATGCCGTCGCCGTCGTTATCGAGGTCCGGGCAACCGTCGTCGTCCTGGAAGCTGTCCTTGTCCTCGGGCTCCATCGGGCACTTGTCGCTGCCGTCGGGAACGCCATCACCGTCGTTGTCGAGGTCCGGGCAACCGTCGTCGTCCTGGAAGCCGTCCATGTCCTCGGGATCCGTCGGGCACTTGTCGAGATCGCCCACGATGCCATCGCGATCCGGATCGAGATCCGGCGGCGGCTCCTCGACCGGCTGGCGCGCGGACTCGCGACCCCACTCCTTGTAGATCGACAGCAGAACTTCGTAGTCCTGCGTGAAGCTGTCGCTCGGCATGTTGTCGCCGTCGACCGTCGCCGGGTTGAACAGCACGCGGCCGTCGAGCCGGAGGCCCCAGCCGTTGTCGACGCGGTACTTCGCGCCAACGCCGACGTACATCATCTCGTCGGTGTCGGTCGTGATCGGGTTGCTCGTACCCTCGCTTTTGCTGTCGACGACCTGCACGGCGCCGCCACCGACCAGGAGGAACGGCAGGAACTTGTTCTCCGGGTTCCCCGCGCGGAACTGCGCGATGAGGTGGGCGCGGTAGGTGATGTTCCAGATGTCGTAGACCTGCCCACGACCCTCGCTCGGGATCACGCCGAACTCGCCTTCGACGCCGATCACGTTGCCGAAGTAGACGCCGAGCCGGAGGCCGAAGAGCGCCGAGTTGCGCTGGGAGTCTGCGGTTGCGACGTCGGCAACGCCGAGCTCGCTCTCGTGGCTGAAGACGTGGATACCGGCGGTTCCGCCGATCTCGACGTTGGCGAAGGCCGGGGAGGCAGTGGCTGCGGTACCGGCGGCCAGCGCGGCAACAAGTGTAGGTCGGAGCAAGCGATTCATGTGGTGACGATCCTTTACTGTTGTCGGCCGAAGACCCCGCGGGCTCGGACCAGCTCGTAGTGCGGTGTTTTTATCGGCTCCGAAAAACTATTTCCAGTGTTTGCGCCAACTTCCTGTCGTACCGCCGCCCACCCCTACCCGCGCTGCTTGCCTGCGAAGAACTCCGGATCTACCCGGAGTGACTCGGGAATCCGCTCTCGACGGGCCCGGACGCGATCCCGGCTGACGGAATAGCGTTGCGTGAGGGTCATGGGCACATCGAGGTTCGCGGGCAGATAGAGGGTCGCGCAGGCGGGGCCGCCGCCGGCTTTCCCGAACAGCTCGAAGAGGGGAACCCGGTGCGTCACCAGCCCGAGTCGCTCCAGGTCCCCGGCGAACGCCGGCGCCACGCCGTCGGGGACGAGCACGCCGTTCGCGACCTGCCGCGAGTTGCCGGCGTACTGCTCGACGGCGTCGTCGCGGGCGATCTCGACGATCCGATCGGGCCCGAGGCTGCGCGCGACGGTCGCCGAGCCGTCATCGTAGAGCCCGCCGGGGTAGTGGACGAGGACCGGCGGTCGGTTCGTGGGGCGCGCGCCGAAGTGCACGGTGTCGCCGTGGAAGTGCGGGTACACGAGCTCGACGTAGATCCGCGCGTCCTCGGGGACCTCCGTGAAGTCCGCCGCGAACGCGACGCCGGCGCGCGAGCTGCGCTCCGATTTCGGGGTGGTGTCGCGATCATAGTGACCCGGCACGGCGTAGGTCAGGACGACGCGGTCGCCGACGGTCGCGACGTCGGCCATGCCCTCCCAGCGGTACGGGTTCTCGGCGATCTCGAGCGAGAGGTCGGCCGCGCCGGCGAGCTCGCCGAGCAGCTCGCGGTAGTAGAGGTCCTCGCTGCGGCGGTGAGCGAGCATGTTCGGCATGACGGCGCGCAGCGCTCGGTCGCGCACGCTGATCCACGGTCCGTTCGCGGCGAACACGCGGCCGGTCATCACGTCGGCCATGTGGCCGAGCGTCTCGCGGCTGCCCGCCGGGTGGATCGCGCCATCGCCATCGACCTCGAGCGCGGCGTGATCGAGGAATGGTTCGTCGACCGCCTCGAACTGGTAGATCGCATCGCCGCCACACGCGACGATGCCGTCGAGGATCTGCAACCACTCGTCGTAGGCGCGGCGCGGCGAGTAGTCGAGGTGGGTGACCTCGCTCTTGTAGTTCGCGCCCGCCTTGTTCGTCGTCGCGGGGACCGGGGGACGCACGATCAGCAGCGAGCCATAGACGTCGCGCAACGGAGTCATGGCGGGGACCTTAGCGCACGTCGCCGGCGCGCTGGGTGCCGCGGGTGCTCACGGACAGAGGTTCGAGAACGCCGCGGTCGTCGCCGCGAACGCGCGATCCCCGTAGACCTCCGCCGAGTACAGGCTCGCATCGCTGCGCCGCTCGAACACGAAGCTGCCATCGCCATCTTCGAACGACTGCATGACGACCTCGACCGCGGAGCTTCGCGCGGTCCACGTGCCGCTGAACACGATGTCCGTGAACAGCCACGCGACGCGGCCGTCCGCGCACAGCGAGAGCAGCTCCACGCAGTTGAAGCTCGCATCCGGGTTCGTGGCGCGGCACGCGGCCTCGGTCTCGTAGCCCGGCACGACGCGCATGTACGCCCCGGTCGGATCGGTGACCGCCGCGTCCGGCCCGCCGCCCGCGCGCGGCGAGCCGCCGTCGGAGCAGGCGGTGAGGGTCGTGACCACGGTGACCACGGTGACCGCCGTGAGCAGGAGGAGGATCGGGGGCGTCGTCAGGCGCGTCGTCATGGCGGCGTCATCAGCACGGACCGTGCCCCACGACCGTGACCGTGGATCTCGCGGCTTGGCGGCCGTCGCCCTCAAAAAACCGCGGGGGCCCCGACGCGCGCGCCGGTTCTCAGGCCACCGGCAGCGACTTGCGCGCGGCGTGACGCTCGGCGATGCCGGCGACCGCATCGATCCAGCCCGACGTCGCATTGAGCGAGGGCACGAGCACGAGCTCCTCGCCACCCGCGGCCTGGAACTGCTGGCGCGCGCGGATCCCGATCTCCTCGACCGTCTCGAGGCAATCCGCCACGAACGCGGGGCACAGGACGGCCATGCGCTTGACGCCGGCCTTCGCGAGTCGATCGATCTCGACGTCGGTGTACGGCTGGATCCAGGGCGTCCGCCCGAGCCGCGACTGGAAGCAGACCGTGTAGCGGTCGGGGGGCAGGCCGAGCCGCTTCGCGAGGTCGCGCGCCGTCGCGAACGACTGCGCGCGATAGCAGCTCGGGTTCGCGAGCGTGTCGCAGCAGCCCGGGCTCTGGAAGCAGTGCGTACCCGCGGGATCGGTCTTGACGATCTGCCGCACTGGCAGGCCGTGGAACGAGAACAGCACGTGATCGGGGCGGGCCTCCGCGAGCGCCGGTGCGGCGACCTGCTCGAACGCGCCGAGGAAGCCGGGGTCGTCGAAGAACGCCGGCACGAAGTCGAGCGACGGCATGGTCCACCGCTCCGATGCGAGCTCCATCACGCGGGCGACCGCGGTCCCGGTCGACGACGTCGCGTACTGCGGGAACAGCGGCAGGACCACGATGCGATCGACCTGCGCGCGATCGAGCGCGGCGAGCCCGTCCGCGATCGAGGGCTTGCCGTAGCGCATCGCGAGCTGGACGCGCCAGCGATCGCCGAGCTTCGCGGCGACGCCGGCCGCGAGATCCTGGGAGTGATAGAGCAGGGGCGAGCCGCGCTCCGGATCCCAGATCGACCGATACGCGTGCGCGCTCTTCGCGGGCCGGGTCGGCAGGATCACGAGGTTGAGGAGCAGCGCGCGGCCGACCGCGTTGATGTCGATGACGCGCGGGTCTCCGAGGAACTCTCGGAGGTAGCGGCGCACCGCCGTGGTGGTCGGTGCATCGGGGGTCCCGAGGTTGATGAGCAAGAGGCCGTGCGGCATGGGGACTACCCTGGTTGGCAACCGGGCTTCAAAGTCAAGATCGCGACAAGGCGGGCGCTCGGGTATTCGCGAAGCCACTGAAACGACCGGGATCGGGGGCTGTGAATAGTGCGTGGCTATACAATTCTCCGGGAGCGGTCGATCGCACCGAAATCGAACGATCACCGTGTGTTGAAAGATGTTCGGGTCATCCTGTTTGACCTCAGGAACCAGCACTGCATGATGCCGAGGTCATGGCTGGGTACCCGGGAACGCCACTGCCCAAGAAGTTGGGGATCAAGGCAGGCCATAAGGTCTGTCTCCTCAATGCACCGGGTAGCGTGCAGCGTCACCTCGAGCAGGACGACGTGCGGATCACGCACGATCTTCGCCTGCCGCCGGTCGACGTCGTGGTGCTCTTCGTCGACTCTCTCGATGACCTCGAGCGGCGATTCTCCGATGTCGCCGCCCGCCTCCATCCGCAGGGTGGCATGTGGGTCGCGTGGCGGACCCGCCGTGGTGGTGGGGTCTCGCACGACGTGATCCGCCGGATCGCGCTCGCGGCGGGCATGGTCGACAACAAGACCTGCACGATCGACGCGAGCTGGTCGGGGCTTCGCCTCGTGCTCCGCCACGAGATCCGAGATGCGATGATGTATCGCGTCACCCCGCCGCCGCCGCCGATCTCGCGCCGCCTGCGCCGGCCGACGTCGCCCGCGCGGATCGCGCACAAGACCCTCGCTCGCCCGAGCGGCGCCGGTTCGACGCTGCGTCGGGTGCGGGCGCGCTCCACGAAGTAACGGCGGTCGCGCCCGGTCGGCGCGCCTGCCAAGTAGATCTCGCGTGCGTCGGACCGCGCGTGCCGTTTGCGTTAAGGTCGCGCCATGCATCGCGCAGTTCTGATCGCCGCGCTCGTGGCGGCGTGTGGTGTCGACCCGAGCGAGGACGATCGACCCAAGACGCTCGAGTACATCACCCGGGCGATCCTCGCGCCGAGCTGCGGCAACGCGCAGTGCCACAGCTCGTTCCGCCAGGCGGCCAACCGCGCGTATGACACCGTCCAGCGGGCGTGCGAGTCGATGCTGGAGCGTGAGGACGTCCAGCCCAGCCAGGGCGAGGACTCCCGGCTCTACGTCGTGCTGATCCGCAACATCGATCGGATGCCGTACGACCAGCCGCTGCCCGAGGTCGATCAGCAGCTGATCAAGAACTGGATCGACGAGGGCGCGCTCGGCCTGCCTGCGACCGCCGAGGAGTGCCCGTGAAGTCCGCGATCCTCGGCTGCATCGTCGTCGGTGTCCTCGCGCTGCTCGGCGGTCGCGCCGACGCCTATCCGCAGTACCAGCTCAGCCGCGACGCGACGTGCAGCGGCTGTCACCTGTCGCCGGCCGGCGGCAACCTCCTCAACGAGAACGGCCTCGCGACGGCCGAGTCGAAGTCGACGTTCGGCACCGCCCCCGAGTTCTTCTACGGCAAGATCCCGACTCCCGACTGGCTCGTGCTCGGCGGCGATCTGCGCGGTGCGAGCGGCTTCCTCGCGACGCCGGAGAAGGTGGTCGCCTCGTTCCCGATGCAGCTCGAGCTCTACGGCGCCGCGACGTTCGCGAAGAACTTCTCGCTGCACGCCAACTTCGGCCCGCGACCCTCGACCGTCGGCAACGAGGCCGCGACCCGCGTGTGGTCGCGCGAGCACTACCTGATGTGGCAGCAGAACGCCGGCGAGAACGAGGGGCTCTACATCCGCGCCGGTCGCTTCATGCCGGTGATCGGCCTGCGGCTCGCCGAGCACCCCGTGTACACGCGGCGCTACGGCGGCAACCAGCTCTACGCCGACACCTACGGCGTCGCGGTCGAGTACGTGACCGCCGCGTACGAGGCGCACGCCACCGGCTTCATCAAGGATCCGGTGATCGACCCGGTCGAGCACTACAGCGGCGGCGCGGGCTATGCCGAGTACCGGGTGACGGCGAACGCTGCGGTCGGCATCGAGGGCATGGCCGAGATCGGTGCCGACGACAGCCGGTATCGCGGCGGCGTCACCGGCAAGCTCTACGTCTCGGGCCTCGACCTGCTGGTCCAGGCCGAGCTCCAGTTCATGAACCAGCTGATCGACGAGACCCCGACGAACCCGACCGGCGGCGCACCGCAGGCCTTCATCGGCTACCTGCTCGTGTCGCGGATGCTCGGCGACTCGGTGCTGCTCGACGTGGGCTTCGGGCACTACGACGCCAACCGGCGGATCGCCCAGAACGAGCGCGACTGCATCGACGTCAACCTCCACTGGTTCTCGACGTCGCACCTCGAGCTCGTGCTCAACACCCGCTACGAGGCCATCGGCTTCGGCAACGGTGGCGAGGCCGGCGGCTACGCGATCCTGCAAGCCCACTACCGGCTATAGCGAACGATGGAGACCTCCCCGTTGCGTGAGCAGTCGACCACCGCCAAGGCGGTCCGGATCGCCGCATACCTCGTCGTCGCGTACCTGCTGGTCAGGCTGCTCGGGCCGGTGGTCAACGTGCTGCTGCTGGTGTTCGCCGGCCTGCTGGTGGCGACGTTCCTCGACGCGACGGCCGTCTGGCTCGCGAAGCACCTCAAGCTGCCGCGCAAGCTCGCGCTCGCGCTCGTCTGCCTGCTGCTGGCCGGCGCCACCGTGGGCTTCTGGCTCGCGGTGTTGCCGGCGCTGAGCGCCCAGATCGACGAGCTCGGCAAGACGCTGCCCGTCGCCATCGATCGGCTCGCCACCATGTTCGGCGCCGAAGGCTGGGGCACCGACCTCGCCTCGCAGGTCGACAAGGCGGACGACATGGTGAGCTCGCAGAGCGCGCTGCGTGGCGCCACCACGGCGGCCAGCCTGGTCCTCGGGGGCCTTGGCTCCGCCGCACTCATCCTCTTCATCGGGCTGTTCGTCGCCGTCGAGCCCGGCCAGTACCGGAGTGGCTTCCTGCGGCTCGTGCCGGTGGCGCGCCGCGAGCGGTTCGCCGACGTCATCGATCACACCGTCACCTCGCTGCAGCGCTGGCTGCTCGCCATCATGTTCGCGATGGTCGTCGTCGGCGTGCTGTCGTTCATCGGCCTCTCGGTGCTCGGCGTGCCGCTCGCGTTCTCGCTCGCCGTGCTCGCCGCCTTGATGACGTTCATCCCGAACATCGGTCCCGTGATCGCGGCCATCCCCGCGGTGCTGCTCGGGCTCCTCACCAGCGGGACCACCGCGCTGCTCGTCGCCGGGCTCTACCTCGTCGTCCAGATCCTCGAGACCTACCTGATCACGCCGCTGATCCAGCGCCGGCTGCTGTCGTTGCCGCCCGCGCTGATCCTCGTCGCGCAGGCGGTGATGGCGGTGTTCGGCGGCCTGATCGGCGTGATCGTCGCGACGCCGCTCACGCTCGTGGCGATCGTGATGGTCCAGAAGCTCTACGTCGAGGACAAGCTCGAGCGGTCCAGCGCCGTGATCGAGTCCTGAGCGTGATACGAATGAGCTCATGGACGCACGGGTGCGCGGCGCGATCCTGTTCGCGGCGGTGACCTTGCCCGGCGGTGCGCTCGCACAGCCGGCGGGGCCCACGACGAAGCAGGCTCCCACGGAGACCTCCCAGCCTGCGGAGGCTGCCGACGACGAGGCGGCCGACCCCGCGGACGACGGCGCCGCGCGCGAGCCCGCTCCAGCGCCGGGGGGACCGTCCGTCGATGGCCGGCCCGGCGAGGCCGCCGGCGCAGCGTCCGCGGAGATCGCGAAGGCTCCGGCCTTCACGTGGGAGCCGTTCGGCTACCTCCGCCTCCAGTATGTCGTCTCGCAGAACGATCCGAACGTCGCGTTCGTCGGGCGCGACGATGGCTACGAGCTGCAGAACGCGCGGCTCGGGGTCCGCGGCGCGCTCGACGATCGGGCGTCGTTCGTGGTGTCGTTCGACGGCGCGGTCGACGAGCGCACGCAGATCAACGTCCCCGAGGGCAAGCTGCGGGTCGGCCTGCGCGACGCGTATGCCGACGTCGCGATCAGCGGCAAGGTGCTCGGGCGCGGTGGCTTCTTCCAGTCCGTGATCGATCCCGAGAGCCGCGTCGCCGACACGCAGCGCGCGTTCGTCGACCGGCCGATCGAGAGCCGCGGCATCCGCCCGAACGAGGGCTACCAGACGCAGGGCCTGACCCCGGGGCGCTCGCTGGGCGCCGCGATCCGCATGGACCCGGCGGTCGCCGGCAGTCCGCCGATCGGCTTCGAGGTCGCCGTGCAGAACGGCGCCGACGAGTACGCGTCGAACAACGACAACGACAAGCCCGCGGTGTCGGCGGCGCTGCTCGCGCAGTTCCCCGCGCAACCGGCGAACGGCGTCGCGCCCGGCTCGGTCACCGCGCTCGTCGTCGGGGCTCGCTACAACCCGCGCACGGTCGGCGAGCTGCCGTTCCGCCAGGACGAGAACGACCTGCAGGCGTCGGCGGGGCTGCAGTTCGCGGCGGGGCAGCTCTCGGTAGGCGTGGGAGGCGTGTTCGTGCGCACCACGTTTCCGACCACCGGCGGGCCGGTTCAGAATTCCTATGGTGGGCACGCGCAGCTGATGGTGCGCGCGGGCACCGCGCTGCCGTTCGCGTTCGGCTACCGGTTCGGCATCCTCGATCCGTCGAGCCTGATCCTCACCGATCGTGTGATGGAGCACACCGCGGGCATCGTGCTCGGCGTGCCACGGTATCGCATGCGCTTGCAGTTCCAGCTCACGCACGTCATGGAGCAGCGCCCGCTGTCGAACAGCCGCGGGCACCTCGCCGCGGAGGTCTCGTTGTGAGCCGCGCCGTCGGCTGCGTCGGGCTCGCGCTGCTGCTCGGCCTCGCGGCCTGCGGCGACGCGGCGCCGCGGTCATCGGCGTACCGCATCGGTTCGCTCGATGACGCGATCGGCGGCCCGCACGCGATCGGCACGATCGGCGACTTCATGCTCGAGAACGATCAGATCCGCGTGGTGATCGCCGACACCGGCATCAACACCGCCGATCCCAGCAAGACCACGTACGGCCGCGTCAACACGACGTTCGGCGGCTCGCTCGTCGACGCCGACATCCGGCGCGTCGGCGGGGGTGGCGGCCGCGGCAACGACCAGCTCGCCGAGCTGCTGCCCGGCTTCGTGTTCTCCGTGATCAGCCCGACGAAGGTCGAGATCACGAAGGACGGCACCGACGGCCGCGCCGCCGAGGTCAAGGTCAGCGGGACCGGCGGCGATCTGCTGCAGATGGTGTCGCTGCTCAACGTCGGGCTCGTCAACGCGGCCAACCTCGAGTTCTCGCAGACCTACCGGCTGCATCCCGGGCAGAGCTGGGTCGAGATCGAGACCACGGTGAAGAACAAGGCGGCGGGCGCGCACCCGTTTCCGTACTTCCAGCCGTCGGAGCTCAAGGCGCTCGGGCTCGACGTGCCTGGCATCGAGAACCTCATGCTGAGCGTGCCGATGGGGCAGCTGCCGCTGCTCGGCGGCGAGCAGGACCTGTTCGCGCCCGGCCGCGCTGGCTTCAACGTGCAGTACGCGATCGAGGACACCTACAAGATCGCCGGCGGGTTCCCCGGCTTCCCCGGCATGGTGATCGACTTCCTCGCGAGCCGCGGCGTCGGCGTGTCGTACGGCCTGACGATGCCGGCGTCGCCCGACAACTACGTCAACCGGTACAAGTCGCAGTACCCGGGCCAGGAGATCACGCCGTACTCGATGCTCGTGCCGTTCACGTACGCCGGCGTCGCCGCCGCGTACATGTACGCGCCGCCCGCGCAGCTGCTGT
The DNA here is from genome assembly GCA_030857245.1 of Myxococcota bacterium. Lineage (GTDB taxonomy): Bacteria > Myxococcota_A > Polyangia > Haliangiales > Haliangiaceae > JABFXX01. The sequence continues at coordinate 6,728 of JALZOI010000023.1, read as the reverse complement.
CGCAGCAGGAGTTCACGTTCACGTCGTACTTCGTCGTCGGCGACGGCGACGTCGCGTCGGTCGCCGACTCGATCTACAAGCTCCGCGGCGTGCCGACCGGCACGTTCGGCGGGCGCGTGATCGACAAGCACTCGCAGGCGCCGGTGGTCGGCGCTGACGTGATCATCCTCGACGGGCAGGGCCGCACGATCAACCAGCTCGAGACCGACGTCGGGGGCGCGTTCCTCGGCAAGCTCGTGCCGGGCGACTACAGCTACCAGGTGCTGTCCGACGATCGGCTGCCCACGGTCGAGCAGCGCATCACGATCACCGCGGGCCAGCAGACCGGCCGGCTCGTGCAGATGGACGCGCCGGCGACGATCGCGGTCTCGGTCCGCGACGAGCAGGGCCGCCAGGCGCCGGCGAAGATCCAGCTGATCGGCCGGTTCGATCAGGCCAACCAGAGCAAGGACCCGCGCGGCTTCCTGTACTCGCTGGCGCGCGGCGAGAGCATCCGGCCGACCGCGTTCGACGGCGGCAACCGCTTCGTCGAGAAGGCCTGGTGGACCAAGGACGGCCGGGTCAGCGCGCAGGTCCGCCCGGGCACGTACGAGCTCGTGGTGTCGCGCGGCCCCGAGTACGAGCTGACGACGAAGATGGTCGAGCTGACCGAGGGGGCGTTCGTCGCCGAGCAGCTCACGCTCGTCCCGGCGTTCGCGTCCGATGGCTGGGTCGCCGGCGACTTCCACCTCCACGCGATGCCGTCGACGGACTCCGGCCTGCCGATCATCGACCGCGTCGTGAGCTGCGCCGCCGAGGGCCTCGAGGTCGCGGTCGCCACCGACCACAACTACGTCACCGACTACGCGCCCGCGATCGCGGCGAGCGGCCTCGATCCGTGGCTGCTCGGGATCCCCGGCATGGAGCTCACGACGTTCGAGATGGGCCACTTCAACGGCTATCCCCTCAAGATCGATCCGGGCTCGACGCGCGGCGGCGAGTTCGTGTGGAACGCGCGGACCCCGCAGCAGCTGTTCGATCAGCTGCGCGCGCTCGCGATCGACAAGGACACCGCGATCGTCCAGGTCAACCACCCGCGCCAGCAGGTGCTCGGCTACTTCGCGCAGTTCTTCATCGACGACGCCACCGCGCTGCCGTACACGCCGGCCGGCATCCTCGGCGTGTTCGCGCCGTACGGTGACGAGTTCGCGGCAGAGAACTTCTCGGTCGACTTCGACGCCGTCGAGCTGCTGACCGGCACACGCACCGAGGACATCCACAGCTTCCGCGCGCCGAACCCGCTGCCGCCCGGCCCGCACCCCGACCCGCAGCCGGTGCCCGGCCAGATCGTGGTCGGGCCCGACGGTCGCGCGAAGTTCCCGGGTGTCGTCGAGACCTGGTTCGCGATGCTCGACCGCGGCCATCGCGCGACCGGCATGGGCGTCTCCGACAGCCACCACCTGCTCGGCCACGAGCCCGGGTATGCCCGGACGATGCTCTACGTCGGCAGCGGCAAGGACGTGCCCGGCGGCTTCACGCGCGACGACGTGATCGGCGCGATCCGCGAGCACCGCGCGATCACGACGAACGCCCCGTTCCTCGAGATGTCGGCACCCGGCGGCGCGATCGGCGACACCGTGCAGGGTCAGACCGTCGAGCTCACGATCCGCGTCCGCGCGCCGACGTGGGCGAAGGTCGATCGCCTCGTCGTCTACTCGAACAGCGCGATCGTGTCGCCGACGCCGATCGTGATCCCGGAGGGCCAGGGCCACGACTTCGAGACCCGCGTGACGGTGCGGTCGACCCGCGATGCCTGGGTCGTCGCCGAGGTCACCGGCTCGGCCAACATGTTCCCGGTGCTGTCGCCGACCGAGTTCCCGCCGCTCGACGCCACCGTGATCATCCAGGCGCTCTCGGTCGGGCTCGACCTGTCGACGCTGCCGATCGCGTCGAACCTCAAGCCCGAGCGCGTGCATTTCTCGACGCCGTACGCGATCACGAACCCGATCTGGATCGACGCCGACTCCAACGGCAGCTGGACGCCGCCCAAGCCCCCGTTCGCCAGCCGCCGCGCCCCGGTCGGCCCGACCCCCGACGTCCGCATGCAGTTCGACGCCGTCCAGGAGCTCGGCCCGTGAGAGACGGCCTGGCTAGTCTCGTAGCCATGGCTTTGCTGGTCGTGGCGGGTCGGCCAGCCTGGGGGCACACGTTCCCCCCGGTGCGCACGGTTGTCCTCCAGGTCGAGCGCTGCGAGGTCGCGCTGCTCGTCGGGTATCGCGCCGGGACGCAGCAGACGGCCGAGAACCTGGTCGCGCGCGCGGCCACCCGACCGAAATCACAGGCCAAGGAGGCGGTGCGGGACGTGCTCGCGGCCTACGCGATGGCACCGCTGACGCTCGCCGTCGACGGCGTCCCGCTGGTGCCCACGGGCGTGCGCGCGAAGCTGGGCAGCGAAGGCGAGGGGGGCCGTCCCATGGTCGTCGTCCTCGTCACCTACGCGTTGCCCGCTGGCAAGACGCTCGCGATCACCTCGCGCGATCCGCGCACCACGCGGATATCGTGGACGGATCGCCGGAGTGGCCGCGTGGTGATCCCGGAGGCGCCCGCGCAGGGTCGATGGTTCGCCGGCGTGGCCTCCTTCTTGCTGAACCTGTCCCCGTCATGGGGAGGCTCGGCATGCGTAACTTCAAGCTCACGGCTCTGATCCTTGGCGCGATGACCGCGCCGCTCTTCGCCGCTTGCGATAACGCGTACGATCCGGACGCTCCGGCGATCGATCCGACCGCGCCGAAGATCCACATCACCTCCCCCGAGCGCGGCACGTTCGCCGGCGACGTCACCTCCATCGAGGTGCGCGGCACCGTGACCGACGACACCGAGGTCGCCTCCGTCACCGTCAATGACGTCGGCGCGACCGTCGCCGCCGACGGCACGTTCCGGGTCACCGTCCCGGTCGGCGCCGGCACGAGCCTCCTCCACGCGGTCGCGAAGGACACCCAGGGCAACACCGGCAAGGAGACTCGCGCGGTCGTCGCCGGTCGCCTGTCGTCGATCGATCGCACGATCCCCTCGGCGATCACCGCCTCGATGTCGGCGCCGACGTTCGCGGCGATCGGCCGCGGCGCCGGCTCGTTCATCGCGACCGCGAACCTCGGCCAGCTGGTCCAGCCGATGAACCCGGTCGTCGACATCGGCTCCGACAACGGCGCCCCCGACTGCCTCTACGCGCAGGCCAAGATCACCGGCCTCGACGTCGGCACCGCCGACGTCAAGCTCGTGCCGCAGACCGGCGGCCTCTACCTCGACGCGACACTCAACGCGGTCCGCGTCAACACGCACCTGCAGTGGGCGGTGTCCTGCCTCGACGGCAGCCGCAACGCGACGGTCTCGGCGACCCGGGTCCGCGTCCGCGGCTTGCTCGCGACGTCGGTCAAGCTCGGCAAGTTCGACATCAAGCTCATCAACCCGCAGGTCACCGTGACCGGCTTCGACGTCGACCTCGGCGGCGTGCCCGGCACGATCATCGACATGCTCTCGCTCGACACCCGGCTCGGCCCGGTGCTCGGCTGGGCGACGGAGCGCTTCGTCGTCCCCATGCTCAACAAGTCGCTCGCCGGCCTCAACGAGACCAAGACCGTCGAGGTGCTCGGCAAGCAGATCGACATCTCGGTCGCGCCGAACCGGATCGACTTCGACGCCGCCGGCGCCATCATCGAGCTCGACACCGAGCTCCGCGCGCAGGGTGACACCGCCTCGCCCGGCTTCGTCTACGTGGCGAACCAGGTGCCCGCGATGGACAAGACGAGCGGCTTCCAGCTCGCGATCGCCGATGACGCCGCCAACCAGCTGCTCGGCAGCCTGTGGGCCGCGAAGGGCCTCGACGCCGGCTTCGATCTGACCACCGGCAACTACGGCGAGGTCGGCAAGCTCTACGACCGCGTCGAGATCTCCGCGAAGGTGCCGCCGTACCTCGATGCCTCGGGCGGCAAGCTCGAGCTCACGATCGGCGACCTCGTCACCAGCTTCAAGCACGGCGAGGCGGTCGCGACGCAGGTCGCCATCAACGCCAGGCTCGCGATCTCGGTCGCCACCGGCAGCGACGGCGCGCTCCACCTCGATGTCGGCACGCCGGTCACCTACGTCGACATCCTCGACGAGAACATCGACGGCGCGAACCAGCTCTCGAACGCGCAGTTCGAGGCCATCGCCACCTTCGCGCTCGCCCGCGTGGTCGCGCTCGGCTCGGGCGCGGTCGGTGCCATCCCGCTGCCCTCGGCGGGCGGCGTGTCGGTGCAGGACGTCCAGGTCAGCCAGCAGACCGGCTACCTCGTCCTCGACGGCGACGTGCAGTAAGCCGGCTCCGGGCGCCCGCCCCACTCACGCATCAAGCGCGAGCTTCAGGCGCGAGCTTCAGGCGCGAGCTTCAGGACCGATTGGTGGCGGGCCGCGGCGTCTGTGATAACGGCACTTGACCGGGGCGGCACCCGCGAGTGACGGTCCCCACATGGGGACCGTGAAGAGCCGTCGGATCGACTGGGTGATGATGATCACCGCACTGCTGTTCGCGGTGGGGTGTAGCGGCGGCGGGTGTGGTGGGTGCGCCGGGATGGAGCCCACGCCGGGCGGCTTCCCGGTCGCCGAGCGGACCCCCAACGCGGTCCAGCTCCGCATCACGGACGGCGCGCTCGCGAAGATCGCGGCGGATCCCGCGGCCATCATCGGGCCGCTGGTCGGCAACGCGATGAACGGCGTGATCGAGTTCAACGTGCCCGCGAGCTGCGGCGGCTCCACCGAGATCTGCTGCGTCAACAACACGCCGCAGGCGGTCTGCGGGCCGCTCCAGATCGATCTGGTCAAGCGCGCGACCGATGCCGCGCGGCTGGTGCTCGCGCCCGCGCAGGGCGCCTCGCGGCTCGACCTCACGATCCGCGCGCGCGTGAAGACGAAGATGAACCTCCAGATCAAGACGCAGGGCGTCACGTGCGGCGTCAACCTCGACAGCTCGCGCGGCTCGAACCCGGACGTCACGATCACCGCGCAGGTCGGGTTCCCCCAGGACGGCACCGTCGGGACCACGCGGATCAACGCGACGAACGTCAACGTCGCGCTCCAGGACGCCGACATCCAGCTCAGCGGCGGCTTCACGTGTGACCTCGCCGGGTTCTTCATCGGCTTCGCGCGCGGCCTGCTCGAGGACCAGATCGCCTCGCAGATCCAGGACACGATCAACGAGGCGACGTGCAAGGCGTGCGAGTCGGGGCAGGTCGCCGAGTGCGGCTCGTCGTTCGCGACCGCCTGCACCAACGGGACGTGCATGGTCGGCGGCAGCTGCCTCCAGGAGCTCGGCCTCGCGGGCCGGATGCGCGGCGGCTCGGTGCTCGCGAGCGTGTCGCCCGGCACGACCGGCGCGTTCGATCTCTACGAGGTGCTCGGCGGCTACGCCGACAGCAACAACAACGGCCTCGCGTTCGGCCTGCTCGGGGGCATGGTCCCCGGCGGCGCGCCGCGCGATCGCTGCGGGCCGACGGCGGCGGCGCCGGCGCGCGCGACGATCGCGAAGTCGGTCTTCTTCCAGGGCAACACCCGTCCCGATACCAGCGCGCCCTTCGACGTCGGCATCGGCATCCATACGTCGCAGCTCGCGCAGTTCGCGTACGCCGCGTACGAGGGCGGCTTCCTGTGCCTGACGATCAGCGGCGGCACGATCTCGCAGCTCTCGACCGACACGCTGTCGTTGATCTCGCGCTCGCTCGGTGACCTCAACGAGGGCAACGCGCCCGTCGCCGTCGGCCTCCGGCCGCAGAGCCCGCCGACGATCACGCTCGGCAAGAACACGTTCACCGACGCCGGCGGCACGGTGACGCTCACCGAGCCGCTGCTCGACCTCGGCTTCAAGGCCATGGAGATCGACTTCTTCGCCGCGGTCCAGGACCAGTACGTGCGCGTGTTCACCGTCGTCGCGGACGTCCAGCTGCCGGTCGGCCTCCAGGTCACCGGCGCCGGCGAGCTCCAGCCGGTGCTCGGCGACATCGAGAATGCGTTCACGAACCTCAGCGTCAAGCACTCGGAGGCGGTCACCGAGACGCCGCAGCAGCTCGCGGATCTGTTCCCGAGCATCCTCAACCTCGTGCTCCCGCAGCTCTCGGGCGGGCTGTCGCCGATCGGCCTGCCGTCGCTCGGCGGGCTCGAGCTCGCGGTCACGGCGATCACGGCGACGCCGCAGAACCCGGGCGGCACCGACAGCTCGTACCTGTCGATCTTCGCAAACCTGCGGCCCGCCGTGATGGCGCGCCCCGTCCAGACGGAGCTCTCGCTCGGCGCCGTCACCGAGCCCGAGCTGCGCCTCTACAAGGATCCGTCGACGTGGCGCCACAGCCGCGGCCCGACGGTGCAGCTCTCGTACGGCGATACGGCGGGGCTCGAGTACTCGTACCGGATCGACAGCGGCTCGTGGTCGCCGTGGTCGACGAACCGCACCCCGACGCTGGCGTCGCGCGTGTTCTGGCTCGCCGGCACCCACCGCATCGACGTCCGTGCGCGCGAGGTCGGCAAGCCCGAGACGATGGACCCGACGCCCGCCTCGATCGACGTCGAGCTCGGGAGCGCGGCCGTGCGGCGTTCGCCGATCCGCGGCTTCCATGGCCAGCCCGGCGAGGCCGGCTGTAGCTGCGCGACCGGCACCGCCACCGGCGCGAGCCCGCTGCTGCTCGTGCTCGCGCTGATCGTGCTGCCGCTGCGCCGCGGTCGCC